>CBFHAF010000503.1:0-4198 GCA_965653435.1 uncultured Chitinophaga sp. | reverse complement strand
TTATTTTGCCATGCACATGCTTAGCCAAAGCATCATGAGCGCACCGGCCGCCATCGTGTGCGCCAAGCTCCTCTTCCCCGAAACACAGGCGCACCTTATCCAGAAAGACCTGTACGTACCGAAAGAAAAGCTGGGCGACAACTTCCTCGATGCGCTTTCCATCGGCACCACCGACGGCCTGAAGCTGGCCGTGAACGTGGGCGCCATGCTGATCGTATTCACCGCCCTGATGTACGTGGTGAACGCCATGCTGGGCTGGGTGGGCGACCAGACCGCCATCAACCCGCAGATAGCCGCCATGAGCGGCGGGCAGTACAAGGAACTGAGCCTTGAAATGCTGCTGGGATACCTGTTCAGCCCCGTCGCCTGGCTGATCGGCGTGGCCCAGCAGGATATGCTGGCCGTGGGGCAGCTGCTGGGGCAGAAAACCGTGCTGAATGAGTTCATCGCATACCAGTCCCTGGCCGTGATGAAGGACGCCAATATGATCCATGATCCTAAATCGCTGCTGATAGTGACCTACGCCCTTTGCGGCTTTGCCAACTTTGCCTCCATCGGCATACAGATCGGGGGTATCAGCCAGCTGGCGCCCAACCAGCGCCGCAACCTGACGGAACTGGGCGTGAAAGCGCTCATTGGCGGCACGATCGCCTGCCTGATGTGCGGGTGCATTGCGGGGGCGCTGAGCTGAGAAAACCGCCCTTTTACCGGCCGCTGGCCGGGAACGCCGGTTGCCCGGTAATTTCAGGCGATTTAACGATTAATCCATGTTAATCTCAGCCGCTGTGAGTACATTTACAAAGCGAACCGTGACAGACAGGCTTTGATCATATCACTATCACCTATAACGGATATCACTTGCGTAATTTTACCCTGCTCGCCCTGTTCATGCTTTCTTTCGCAGGCGCGTCGGCTCAACGGAAATGCGGAACGGAAACGGCGCTGGCGCAGAAGCTGAAAGCCCAGCCTAAACTCCTCGCCAAAATGCAGGCTGTGGAAGCCACCCTCCGGAAAACCCGGCCCCCGCGCGATCTGCAAAGGGTCAATCCCCGCGTGACCATCCCCGTAGTGGTACATATCGTGCTGCCGGACCCTTCCGTCGTAACGGACCAGCAGATACTCAACCAGATAGCCTCCCTCTACCAGGATTATATTGCGCAGAATGCGGACGTTGCGAACGTTCCCGCCATATGGCAGGGCATTGTCGGCAACTCGGAGCTCCAGTTCTGCCTTGCCGCGCGCACGCCAGGCGGAGACCCCACCAGCGGCATCACCCGCACCATAACGCAGCGCAGCAGCTTTTCCATCAACGGGGCGGCTCCCGAAGTGAAATATGCCGCCAGCGGCGGCGCCAACGGATGGGACAATACCCGCTACCTCAACATCTGGGTATGCGTGCTGGACGATAATTACCTGGGCGTGGCCACCCCTCCCGGCAATGTGTTCCCGGCAGAGGAAGACGGCGTGGTGGTGAACTACCGCGCATTCGGCAACGTAGGCACCGCCCGCGCCCCCTTTAACCTGGGCCGCACCCTTACCCACGAAATAGGCCATTTTTTCGGGCTCCGGCACATCTGGGGCGACGATAACGGCAGCTGCAACACAGACGACGGCGTGGCGGATACCCCGCCGCAGGGAGACGCCACCTATGGCTGCCCTTCAGGTGTGGCTACAGACAACTGCTCCCCTGCCGCGCCCGGTTACATGTACATGAACTACATGGATTATGTGAACGACGCCTGCATGATATTGTTCACCACCGGGCAAACGGACCGCATGCGCAACGCCCTGGACGCACAGCGCGCATCGCTGCTCACCTCCGACGGCTGCACGCCCGTGAATATCCGCAACCGCGACGCCGGGATAGCCGAGGTATCGCAACCGGAAGGCTACCGCTGCGAAGCGGCGCAGACGCCCCTTGTGATGCTGAAGAACCGCGGCTTCGACCCGCTCACTTCCGTGACCATCCGTTACACCATCAACGGCGGCGCGCCGGTGGATTACAGCTGGACCGGCAACCTGGCCTCGCTGCAGCAAACGGCCGTAGTGCTGCCCGTATTCCAGTCGGGCCAGGGCACCTTCACCCTGAAGGCCTGGACGTTGAACCCCAATGGCGGCGCGGACGAGCAGCCGGAAAACGATACCGCTTCCGTGAATTTCTTTTACCGCAGCCCGGCCACCATGCCGTTCGCAGAAGCCTTCGAAGGCGCGGCCTTCCCGCCGGAAGCCTTCAGCATCCGCAACCCGGACCGCAGCTTTACCTGGGAAAGGGCCTCCACCGGCAGCCAGGGCAGCAGCCGCAGCGCTTTCGTGCGCAACCTGGGCTATGCCACCAATAACCAGGTGGACGACCTGCTGGGCCCCGTGGTAGACGCTTCCATGGCGGATTCCGTGTTCCTGAGCTTCGACGTGGCCGCGGCTGTGGCCACCGCGCCAGGCACCGCCGGCAACGCCTGGGATACCCTGGAAGTGATGGTAACGCTCGATTGCGGGCAAACGTTCATCCCCACCGGCTACAAAAAATGGGGCGGCACGCTCATAACCCGCAAAACGCCCACCGATCTTGAATTTGTGCCCGCCGCCGGCGAATGGCGGAGGGATACGGTAGACCTCACACCTTTCGTGAAAAAACAGCCCTTCCGCGTCGTGTTCCGCAACACCACCAATTACGAGAACAATGTGTATATAGACCAGGTGAACATCTTTAAAAAAGACGCCAACCCGGACCTCGTGAGCCGCGGCATCCTCATATGGCCGAACTCCTTCAGCAGGCAGTTCTACATCGAGTTCACCACCTGGCCGGACGACCTGAAAGCCATTGCCGTGTACGACGCGGCGGGCAGGCAGGTATACCGCCAGGAACCCGTGATCCGCAGCGGCAACCGCGCTACAATTGATTTGGTAAATGCCTCAAATGGTGTTTACTTTGTAACGTTATTTTACAGCCAACAGGTGAGGACATATAAAATAGTGAAAGCAAAATGACGACGACCATAGCACCAAAGCCCGGATTACTGACCATCTTGTCTGCACCCGCCCTGGATAAGGATCTCAAAAGAATCGCCGATAAAGTGCTGAACCAGGAAAGGCTTACGCAGGAAGACGGTGTGACGCTGTTTGAGAGGGGGGACATCGGGTATCTCGGGGCGCTTGCCAACCATGTACGTGAAAGATTACACGGCAACAAAACTTACTTCAACCGCAATTTCCATATAGAGCCTACCAACGTTTGCGTATTCACCTGCAAATTCTGCTCTTATTCGAGGCTTTACAAAAACCGTGAAGACGGCTGGGAACTCAGCATAGACGAGATGCTGGACATCGTGAAGAAATACGACAACCAGCCCGTTACCGAAGTGCACATCGTAGGCGGCGTGCATCCCAAAATGAACCTCGACTTTTTCATGGAGCTGATGCGCCGCATCAAAGCCCACCGCCCTGACCTGCACATCAAAGGTTTTACGCCGGTGGAGCTGGACTACATGTTCCGAAAAGCGAAAGTGAGCGTGGAAGAAGGTATGCGCATGATGAAAGAGGCCGGCCTGCAATCCCTTCCCGGGGGCGGCGCGGAGATCTTCCATCCGGATATCCGCAGCCAGATCTGCCACGACAAGGTGGATGCGGACGGATGGCTGGCCATTCACCGCACGGCTCACCAGATGGGCATGGTTACCAACGCTACCATGCTCTACGGCCACATCGAGCAGTTCTGGCACCGCGTGGACCATATGGAACGCCTCCGCCAGCTGCAGGACGAAACGCATGGCTTCAATACTTTCATCCCGCTGAAATTCAGGAATAAAGACAACGACATGGCGCATGTGCCTGAATCCACCATCGTGGAAGACCTCAGGATGTATGCCATCGCGCGGCTGTATATGGACAATTTCCAGCACCTGAAAGCATACTGGCCCATGCTGGGGAGGAACAGCGCGCAGCTCACCCTTTCCTTCGGCGTAAACGATCTTGACGGTACGATCGACGATACCACGAAGATCTACTCCATGGCCGGTTCCGAAGAACAATCCCCTTCCATGAACACCGCGCAGCTGGCCATGCTCATCAAACAGGCCGGCAGAACGCCCGTGGAAAGAGATACCGTGTACAACGAAGTGAAAGATTATTCCAACGTGGAATTCAGCGAAGAAGAACTGCTGAATTAAAACATCTGTTAATATTGCAAAAAAGAGGAAAGGCC
>CBFHAF010000502.1:0-4207 GCA_965653435.1 uncultured Chitinophaga sp. | reverse complement strand
GGACGGCAAAGGTAAGGAACTATCTCCAAATACCAACACCTTTTCCCGGTTTTTATAAAAATAATGTTCTAATCGTGTTTCAGCAGGTCCGGCCGGCGCTCTTTCGTGCGTTTTACCACCTCGTCGTGCCGCCATTCCTCTATTTTCCGGTGATCCCCGCTCATCAGCACCGCTGGCACTTTCCAGTCGCGGAAGGTTTCCGGGCGGGTATATACCGGGGGCGCCAGCAGGTTATCCTGGAAGGAGTCGAACAGGGCCGAGGTCTCATCGTTCAGCACCCCGGGCAACAGCCGACCGATGGCGTCCACCACCACGGCCGCAGCCAGTTCCCCGCCGGACAGTACGAAGTCGCCTATGGAGATCTCCATGGTCACAAAATGCTCCCTCACCCGCTCGTCTATCCCCTTGTAATGGCCGCAGATCAGCAGCAGGTTACCTTTGAGGCTCAGGCGGTTGGCCATTTTCTGGTTAAAGGTCTGGCCGTCCGGCGTGAGGTAGATGATCTCGTCATACACTGTTTCCTTCTGCAGGGCTTCGATCGCGTTCACCAGCGGCTCTATCATCATCACCATGCCGGCGCCGCCGCCAAACTGGTAATCGTCCACCTGGTTCTGGCGGAAGTTGGAGTATTTACGCAGGTGATGCACGTTTACTTCCAGCAAACCCTTGTCCTTAGCCCGTTTCATGATGGAATGGGCGAATGGGCTTTCCAGCAGCTCCGGTAATACAGTGATGATGTCTATCCGCATGCGATGTTGATTAATCAGCCTAAATATATGTCCAGCAAGCCGTCCGGCAGCTCAAGGCGCACCAGCTGCTGCTTTTTGTCCACTTTCAGCAGCGTTTGCTCATTCAGCGGCAGCAGCATTTCCTTTTCCCGGTAGGTAACCTTGGCAAGCACCTGGTGCGGCATTTCGATGATCTCCTCTATCGTTCCCAGCAGGCCCTGCACGCTGTCTTCCACCTGGTAGCCCAGCAGCGACAGCGGGGCGGAACCTGCGGCCTGCGCCTTGAAGTCCGCTTCTTCCAGGTATACGCCTTTTTGCAGCATGTTCCTGGCGGCTTCGCGGGTATCGATGCCCTCCAGCTTGATGTACACGTGCTCCGCGTCCTTGGCTTTGGCTTTCTGAAGGAAATACGGCAGGAAGCTGTCTTTCCGCTCTTCGATAAAAACGGCTGTAACGTCTTTCAGGGCGGTGCGCCTGCCCAGGCTGTGACGGAGAATGAATTCCCCTTCCGTGCCGAAAGTGGCGCTCAGCTTGCCGATATTGAAATAATTAGCCATTGGACAGGTACCTTGTAAAAGCAGAAAGGGAATCTTTGCGAACAAATATTCCCTTTCTGAATGATGTTATTTGCCGGATTATGCTTCAGGAGCGTCGCCTTCAGCAGCAGGAGCGCTGGGAGCTACGTCCTCAACTTTCCTTACAACCGGTGTAACGGCGCGTACAGCCCTTTTCTGGCTTTCGCGGCGTGCGGATACTTTCTCTTCGTGGTCAGCCTGCCATTGCTCAAACTTGGTGTAAGCGGTAGGCTCGTCGAACAGACCGAGTTTAACCCCTCTGAGAAGGTGCTTCAAATACAGTACGCCTTTGAAGGACAGGATACGCCTAACAGTATCGGTGGGTTGTGCACCCTTCTGCAGCCAGCGGAGCGCTTTCTGCGTATCGATATTGATAGATGCGGGTACTGTCAAAGGATTGTAAGTACCGATTTTCTGGATGAATTTACCATCCCTGGGCGCGCGGGCATCAGCCACAACAATAAAGTAAAAAGGTCTCTTTTTCGCGCCGTGTCTCTGTAATCTGATCTTTACTGGCATAAATAAGTCGAATTATTTTTTGCGAGTTGTTAAAAAATATTGTTTCTATTGGGGCAGCAAATGTAGAGTTAAAAATGAAATTCTCAAAATAAAATTAACTCTGTTATTTACTGCAATGTTTTACTATCTCATTTTCAAGCCTTTCGCACCACCCGGCATCTTATTCATCATTTTCATCATCTGTCGCATCTGCTCGAATTGTTTCATGAACTGGTTCACGTCCTGGATCTCCTTACCGGCCCCTTTCGCGATCCTCCGGCGGCGGCTGCCGTCTATCAGGTCGGGGTTGCCGCGCTCGGCAGGGGTCATGGAATTGATCATCGCTTCGATGCCTTTGAAGGAATCGTCGCTGATGTCCAGGTCCTTCACCGCTTTGCCTACCCCGGGGATCATACCCAGCAGGTCTTTGATGCTGCCCATCTTTTTGATCTGCTGCAGCTGTTCTTTAAAGTCGTCGAAATCGAACTGGTTCTGGCGGATCTTTTTCTCCAGCTTTTTGGCCTGTTCTTCATTGAACTGGGCCTGGGCGCGCTCCACGAGGGTGGTGATGTCTCCCATCCCCAGGATACGCTGGGCCATACGCTCGGGGTAGAATACGTCAAGCGTGTCCAGCTTTTCGCCCATGCTCACGAACTTGATGGGCTTCTGTACCGTGTAGGTGATGGTGAGGGCCGCACCGCCGCGGGTATCGCCGTCCAGCTTGGTGAGCACGATGCCGGAGAAGTCCAGCCGCTCGTTGAACGCCTTGGCGGTGTTCACGGCGTCCTGGCCGGTCATGGAATCCACAACGAACAGGATCTCGTGCGGGCTCACGGCTTTTTTCACATTGGTCACCTCGGTCATCATCACTTCGTCTACCGCCAGGCGGCCCGCCGTATCGATGATCACGATGTTGTTCCCCTGGGCTTTCGCGTGTTTGATGGCGTTTTCGGCTATCTGCACGGCGTTCTTGTTCTCAGGTTCGCTATATACTTCCACGCCTATCTGGCCGCCCAGCACTTTCAGCTGGTCGATCGCCGCGGGACGGTATATGTCCGCCGCCACCAGCAAGGGTTTCTTGTTTTTCTTGGTTTTGAGGAAATTGGCCAGTTTGCCGGAGAAGGTGGTCTTACCCGAACCCTGCAGGCCGGCGATGAGGATCACGGCGGGATTGGCTTTGATGTCCAGCTCGGATTCCGTGCTGCCCATAAGCTCCACCAGCTCGTCTTTCACGATCTTCACCATCAGCTGGCCGGGAGAAATGGCGGTAAGCACCTTTTCGCCCATGGCCTTGTCTTTCACCTTGTCGGTAAAATCCTTGGCAATTTTATAGTTCACGTCCGCATCCACGAGGGCCCGGCGGATCTCTTTCACCGTGGTGGCAATGTTGATCTCCGAGATGCGGCCTTCCCCTTTCAGTTGTTTGAAGGCCCCTTCGAGCCGCTCTGATAATGATTCAAACATAAATTATGCTGGTAAAAATTTTGGACTGCAAAAATACGGTTTCTATAAACTAAAAAAGTAAAAAAGATGGCTGGCATTGCGTCCGAACCTTCTTTTTTACTTTTTCAGCTTGTTTTCTTTACCAACCGGCTCAGCCTCCCAGGTAGTTGCGCAGCAGTTTGCTGCGGCTGGTGGTGCGGAGCTTGGTGATGGCTTTATCTTTGATCTGGCGTACCCTTTCGCGGGTGAGGCCGAATTTTTCGCCGATGTCTTCGAGGCTCATGGGATGTTCCACGCCGATGCCGAAATACAGCATGATCACGTCTTTCTGGCGGTCCGTAAGGGTGCTGAGCGAACGTTCGATCTCGCGGCGGAGGGAATCGTGGTGATCCAGCTCTTCGTCTGCGCTAACGGCGTTCGGGTTTTCGAGCACATCCAGCAGGGAGTTGTCTTCCCCGTCTATGAAAGGCGCGTCCATGGATACATGGCGGGCGGCAACGCCCAGGGTGGCCTCTACTTCTTCTGTATTGATCTCGAGGATGGTGGCCAGCTCGTCGGGAGAGGGCTCACGCTCGAATTCCTGTTCCAGCTGTGAATATGCCTTGCTGATCTTGTTGGACAGGCCCACTTTGTTGAGCGGGAGGCGAACGATGCGGGATTGTTCGGCCAGGGCCTGGAGGATGGATTGACGGATCCACCATACAGCATAGGAAATGAACTTGAAACCGCGGGTTTCATCGAAGCGCTGGGCGGCTTTGATGAGGCCGAGGTTGCCTTCGTTGATAAGATCTGAAAGGGATAAGCCCTGGTTCTGGTACTGCTTTGCAACAGATACCACGAAACGCAGATTGGCTTTGGTCAGCTTCTCTAAAGCCCTTTGGTCCCCTTGTTTAATGCGGATAGCCAGATTCACTTCTTCTTCCGGCGTAATGAGATCCACTTTGCCGATCTCCTGCAGATACT
>CBFHAF010000501.1:0-4226 GCA_965653435.1 uncultured Chitinophaga sp. | reverse complement strand
TTCCAGAAAGTGCAGAGTGCGTTCTATGCATCCACCGAAGAGTTCCTGCAAAAAGTGAACACCGCCGATTTCCAGAATGAGTCCATTCTCGTGAAAGGCGCGCGGGTATTCCAGTTCGAGCGCATCGGCAAGCTGCTGGAACAAAAAGCGCACCAGACCATCCTGGAGATCAACCTCAGCGCCATCGCGCACAACGTGAAAGCATACCAGGCCCTCCTGAAACCCGGTACCAAGCTGATGGCCATGGTGAAAGCCTTTGCCTACGGCAGCGGCACCTTCGAGATCGCCAGCCTGCTGCAGTTCCATGGCGTCGATTATCTCGCGGTGGCTTATGCGGACGAAGGCGTGGACCTGCGCCGCGCGGGCATTACGTTGCCCATTATGGTTATGAACCCCGAGCCCAGCAGCTTCGACGCCATCCTTCAATGGAACCTGGAACCGGAATTGTATTCCATGTACACCCTCGAACAATTCGAAGAATCCGTACGTTACGCCAATAAAACCAACTATCCCGTGCATATCAAGCTGGACACGGGAATGCACCGCCTCGGCTTCGAGCAGCACGAGATCACAAAACTCGCGCAGCGCCTGAATGCGGAAGGCCTGTTCAAAGTGCAGTCCATTTTCAGTCACCTTGCCGCCAGCGAAGACCCGGCCATGGACGCGTTCACCAAAACGCAGGCAGAACGGTTCACCAAAATGAGCGCTGCGCTGCAGCAGCAGCTGGGTTACGCCGTGATCCGCCACATTGCCAACAGCGCGGCCATTCACCGCCACCCTGACCTCCAGCTGGACATGGTGCGCCTCGGCATCGGGATGTACGGGGTGGACAGCGTGGGCGAATTCCAGGATAAACTGCGGAACGTGAGCACTTTAAAGACCACCGTGGCGCAGGTAAAACGCATTCCGGCAGGGGATACGGTGGGTTACGGCGCTACCTGGAAAGCCGGTCAGCCCGCCGTGATAGCCACCGTGCGCATCGGGTATGCGGACGGGTACAAACGTTCCCTCGGTAACGGGAAAGGGCAAATGAAAATACGCGGCAAACTTGCGCCCGTGGCAGGTGTCGTAGCGATGGACATGCTCATGCTGGACGTCACCCACATCCCCGATGTTACTGAAGGCGATGAAGTGATCGTATTCGGGGAAGACCTCTCCGTGCAGCAGCTTGCCAGCTGGGCCGGCACCATTGCATATGAAATACTGACGGGCATCTCACAGCGGGTAAAACGTGTATATTACCAGGAATAAAACAAGCTGTTAACGGGCTACCATCTTTGAAATAATACATTATTTTTGGAAAAATTTGAAGTTTTGAAATACCGACACATTGTTTTAATAGTTGTGCTGATCCTGGTGGTAGACCAGGCGTTGAAGTTCTGGATCAAGACCCATATGACCATTGCTGAACAGTTTCCCGTGATCTCCGACTGGTTCTTCATTCATTTCATTGAAAATGAAGGCATGGCCTACGGCCTGAAGTTCGGCGGCGAATTCGGGAAGATAGCCCTTACCCTGTTCCGCCTTATTGCGGTGGTGATCGGCTTTTTTTATATGAGAAAACTGGTGAAGGAAAAATACCACAACGGTTTGCTGGTTTGCGGCGCGCTGATACTGGCCGGTGCGGCTGGCAACCTGATAGACAGCATGTTCTACGGCCTGATCTTTTCCGAAAGCACCCGTTACGAGCTGGCGCAATTTATGCCTGCCGGCGGCGGATATGGTACTTTCCTGCATGGCAATGTGGTGGATATGCTGTATTTCCCGCTGTTCGACGGTACTTTGCCAAGCTGGGTGCCTTTCTGGGGCGGGGAACATTTCATTTTCTTCAGGCCGGTGTTCAATATCGCGGATGCCGCCATATCCGTGGGCGTTATTACCATCCTGCTGTTCCAGAAGCGGTTCCTGCACAGGAAGACCGATGTGGAAGACCAGCCGGTAGGTACCACGCAGCAGGCGGTCTAATGGTGTGATCTATTTATTACAGATATAAAGGCGCGTTACTGCGCCTTTTTTATTGGATATAAAACATGCCCTTCAATACCTGGAGCGCTGCTCCCCGCATGCCACGAAAAACGGTAACTGCGCCAGGGTGGCACAACACCGCAGGCCCGGCGCACCATGAGCTGGTTTAACAGGTTGCCGGGGCGGATACCCTCCCCCAGCCCCGGTCATTTTTTAAAAGGCAGGCACAAATATTTGGATATACCAGGGATTAGCTATATTTTTAGTCCACAATTCCTGTAGACTATATTAGTATTATAATTTATGTCGCATAATGAGGTGATAGATAAGGCAGAGCAACGCGTGGCTACCGTTGAAACACAAAAGGTGCTGATCGACCTCGTGAACGAGGACAATAAAAAACAGCGCTGGATCTGGGTGACCATCGGTATTTCCATTATCGTGGTGCTGGCCGGCCTCTGGTTCACTTATTATTACGGCATTTCGCACGATACGCAAACCCGTATCGCGCGGTTTGCGAGGAACATTTTTACCGACAAACTGCTGTTCTTCATGGGTGTGGGCCTTACCGCACAGATGATAGACGGCGCATTGGGGATGGCGTACGGCGCCACTTCCTCCTCGCTGCTGCTGGGGTTGGGCGTTTCGCCGGCTATGACCAGCACCAGCGTACACGTAGCTGAGGTGTTCACTACCGGCGCCTCGGGCATCGCCCACTTCAAGCTGGGTAATGTGAACAAAAAGCTCTTCCTCCACCTGCTCATCCCGGGCATGATAGGCGCCATCACCGGCGCTTACCTTTTATCCGACAAAATAGACGGCGACATCATCAAGCCCTTCATGAGCGCGTATCTCATGATCCTGGGCGTGCTCATCCTGCGCAAAGCCCTGCAGCGACACAAACCCAAAAGCAAAACCAAAAGGCTGGGCCCGCTGGCTTTCTTCGGCGGTTTCATGGACGCTATCGGCGGCGGCGGCTGGGGCCCGATCGTAACCTCCACCCTGCTCAGCAAAGGCCGCACGGTGAACTATACCATCGGTTCGGTGAATGCCGCTGAATTCTTTATCTCCGTTTCAAGCGCAGGCACTTTCCTTTTATTCAACGGCGTAGACAGCTGGCAGGTGATCATCGGCCTGATACTCGGCGGCGTGATCGCATCTCCTTTTGCGGCCGTGCTGGTTAAGAAAATGAAGAGAAAGCCGCTGATGATCATGGTAGGCGTTCTGGTAATAGCCATGAGCCTCCGCACCATCATCATGGTATTCTGGAAATGATCATTATCTGAAATAAGTACAATAAAAAAGAGGCCCGGTCAGGCCTCCTTTTTTATGCAGTGAAAGGATGTTATTGGATCTTGCCAACCATGTTGCCGGGTATTACCCAGGCATCGAATTCCTCCGGCGTAACATATCCCAGCTTCACGGCCATTGCCTTCAGCGTAGTGCCTTCTTTATGCGCTTTCTGCGCAATTTCGGCGGCCTTGTAATAACCGATCTTCGTGTTGAGGGCGGTCACCAGCATGAGTGAATTATCCACGTGTTTTTTGATGTTCTCTTCGATCGGCGCAATGCCTTCTGCACATTTGTCGTTGAAGCTCACGCAGCCGTCGCCGATGAGGCGGGCGGAGTGCAGGAAATTATAGATCATCATCGGTTTAAACACGTTCAGCTCAAAGTGGCCGGTAGCGCCGCCGACGTTAATGGCCACGTCGTTGCCCAATACCTGTGCGGCGATCATGGTAAGCGCCTCGCACTGGGTGGGGTTCACTTTGCCGGGCATGATGGAAGAACCGGGCTCATTGTCTGGTATGAACAATTCGCCGATGCCGGAGCGCGGGCCGGAGCTGAGCATGCGGATGTCGTTGGCGATCTTCATGAGGCTCACCGCCACTGTTTTTAAAGCGCCGTGCGCTTCCACGATCGCATCGTGCGCGGCCAGCGATTCGAACTTGTTCTCAGCTGTCACGAAAGGCAGGCCGGTGAGCTCCGCGATCTTTTTTGCAACGTTCTCCGAGTATCCTTCGGGCGTGTTAATGCCGGTGCCTACCGCAGTGCCGCCCAGGGCCAGCTCGCTGAGGTGCGGCAGGGTGTTATTGATAGCGCGCAGGCCATGGTCCAGCTGGGAAACGTACCCGCTGATCTCCTGGCCGAGTGTGAGCGGCGTGGCATCCATAAAGTGGGTGCGGCCGATCTTCACGACGTGCATGAATTCTTTTGATTTTTTCGCGAGGGTGTCCCGCAGTTTTTTGATACCGGGAATG
>CBFHAF010000500.1:0-4228 GCA_965653435.1 uncultured Chitinophaga sp. | reverse complement strand
AACTGTACATCAGCCGCAGGTTGGCGAACTGCTGCCAGTCGTCGCCGGGCATTTTATAGATCATCGGGCTTTTGCCGTGCACTACTTCATCGTGGCTGAGCGGGAGCATGAAGTTCTCGCTGAAGGCGTACATGATACTGAAAGTGATCTGGTTGTGGTACCATTTCCGGAAAAGCGGGTCTTTTTTGAAGTAATCAAGCGTGTCGTTCATCCAGCCCATCATCCACTTCATACCGAAACCCAGCCCTCCCATAAAAACCGGGCGGGATACGCCGTAGAAAGAAGTTGACTCCTCCGCAATGGTTTGCGTGTCCGGGAAGCGGGAATAAATGATGGAGTTCATTTCCTTCAGGAAGGCGATGGCTTCCAGGTTCTCATTGCCGCCGTGAACATTGGGCTCCCAGGTGCCCGCCTTGCGGGAATAATCCAGGTGGATCATGGAGGCCACGGCATCCACGCGCAGGCCGTCTATATGGAATTTATCCAGCCAGAAACAGGCGTTGCTGAGCAGGAACGACTTTACTTCGTTGCGGGCATAGTTGAACACATAGCTGTTCCAGTCCGGGTGGAAACCTTTGCGCATATCCGCATATTCGTAGCAGTGGCTGCCGTCGAAGCGGTACAGGCCATGTTCGTCGTATGGGAAGTGAGAGGGTACCCAGTCCAGGATCACACCGATGCCGGCCTGGTGGAACGCGTCTACCAGCGCCATAAAATCCTGCGGGGAGCCGTACCTGCTGGTAGGCGCGTAAAAGCCGGTGAGCTGGTAGCCCCAGGAGCCGTCGAACGGGTGCTCCATCACAGGCATGAACTCTACGTGGGTGAAGCCCATTTCTTTTACGTAAGGCACCAGCATGGCGGCTATTTCACGGTAGCTGTAAAATACCTCATGGTTGTTAGGGTCGGGCCTGCGCCAGGACCCAAGGTGCATTTCATAAACGGAGAAAGGGCTGGCAAGGCTGTTCTTCGACGCCCGTTTGTTCATCCAGGCGGCATCTTTCCACTTGTACTGCAGGTGGGTGGTCACGGAAGCCGTTTTGGGCCTCACTTCCCAGAAATTGGCAAAAGGGTCCCCTTTCCGGAGCTCTTCCCCGGAATTGGAACGGATAAAGTATTTGTAAAGCGTATGCTCTTTCAGGTGAGGCACAAACCCTTCCCAGATGCCGGATTTATCCCAGCGGGGGAACAAAGTGTGGCTGTAGGTGTTCCAGCCGTTGAAGTCTCCTATGACGGAAACGAAGGCAGCATTGGGCGCCCATACGGCGAAATAAGTACCGGTCACGCCCTCGTAGGTAAGCGCATGCGACCCGAATTTCTCGTACAGCCGGTCATGTGATCCTTCCTGGAATAACTGGATGTCCTTCGCGGAAAATAATGAAAAGGGTTCTACGGGTTCCAGCTTACGGAAGGGTTCTTCATCGCGTGGAATTATATTTTTCTTTTGTTGGGTCGCCATACCTTGCAGTGAGTGCTTTCCTTACAAGGTAAAAAATAACCCGCAAACTATCGCCTGCGGGTTAATTTTTTTATCATGATGGGTGATTATGAACGTTTTCCACGGAAACCGCCTCCTCCACCGCTTCCGCTCTTGGAGAACTCGCGGCGGGGACGGAAACCGCCGTCTTCGCTGCCAGACCAGGTCTTGCGGGGCTTGTCGCCATAGGAACGGAAACCGCCGCCGGACTTGCGTTTATCGCCGTCCTGGCTGGTCTCGATCCTCACGGAACGGCCGTTGTATTCTACTTTGGTAAAGCTTTGCTGTACTTTTTCCACCACGTCGTTTTCCACTTCAAAGAAGGAGTAAACGCCTTTCAGGTCGATACGGCCGATCTTGTTGCCGCGCAGGCCTGTATTGTCGCAGATGAAGCGCAGCATGTCGCCGCGGGTGAAATTGTCAACGGAGCCGAGGTTGATGAACAGGCGGGTGAACTTGCCGGAGGAGCGGCTGCTCATGGTGTTCTCGTCGCCACGGCGTTCTTCTTTCACGTTCAGGTCCGGTGCATCCTGGTAGTATTCCAGGAACTCGTTGAATTCCAGGGAAGCGAAGCGGCGGATCAGGTCTTCTTTGGACAGGTCCGCGAATTCTTCGTATATACGTCCCAGGTATGGGTCGATCTGTTCTTCGTTTACGGTTACGTTATGCACTTTATGCACGAGGGCAAAAAGCTGCTTTTCACATACTGCAAAGCCATCGGGCACTTCCGCTTTCACGAATTTCTTGCCGAGCACGCGCTCGATCTGGCGGATCTTGCCAATGTCCCTGCCGCCGATGATGGCGATGGAAACGCCGGAACGGCCTGCACGTGCGGTACGGCCGCTACGGTGGGTGTAGTTCTCCACATCGTCGGGCAGGTCGTAATTGATCACGTGTGTTACGTTGTCCACGTCGATGCCGCGGGCGGCTACGTCGGTGGCTACCAGCACCTGGATGGATTTTTCACGGAAGCGTTTCATCACTTTGTCCCTCTGCTGCTGCGTAAGGTCGCCATGCAGTGCGTCTGCATTGTAACCGTCGCGGATGAGGGATTCGGCGATCTCCTGTGATTCTATCTTGGTGCGGGTGAAGATGATGCCGAAGATCTCGGGGTTGAAGTCTACGATGCGTTTCAGCGCGGCGTATTTGTCGCGGGGGCGCACTACATAGTATTCATGCTCGATGTTGACGTTGCCGCTGTTTTTGCTGCCTACGGTCAGTTCGAACGGATCTTCCATGTAGTTCTTGGCGATCCGGCGCACTTCGGCGGGCATGGTAGCGGAAAACAGCCAGGTGGTCTTGCTTTCCGGGGTGTTGGACAGGATGCTGTTGATGTCTTCCTGGAAGCCCATGTTCAGCATTTCATCCGCTTCGTCGAGGATCGCATAACGAACGTTGTCGAAGTTGATAGCGCCGCGCTCGATGATGTCCAGCAGGCGGCCGGGCGTGGCTACCACGATGTGGGCGCCGCGTTTCAGCTCACGCAGCTGCAAACCGATGGCAGTGCCGCCGTATACGGCTACAATGCTCAGGTCGCCGAGATATTTGGAAAAATTCTTGAGATCGTTGGTGATCTGTAAGCACAGCTCACGGGTAGGGCACAAAATAAGGCCCTGTGGCTGGCGGATCTTGAGATCCAGTTGATGGAGCAGGGGAAGGCCAAAGGCAGCGGTCTTACCGGTACCGGTCTGTGCCAGGCCCACAAAATCCCGGTCGCCACCCAGCAATACGGGGATGGCTTTTTCCTGGATCGGGGTGGGGGTCACAAACCCGAGGTCTGTTACTGCTTTCAGCAGGTTTTCCTGCAGTCCTAATGATTCGAATGTTGTCATTTAATTTTTTTCGGTGGCCCGCTTGTTGTTTTAACAGGCCGGGTGATCAATACGCCGGTGTCAATCAGTTGTAAACCATTTTAAACCAGCTCTCCTTCCAAGTCATAGTCGAACGCCTTGGTAATTTTAACCTGTACGAAATCTCCGGGTTTCAACTTCTTGTCCGTGTTAATGATCACTTCATTATCCACCTCTACTGAATCGAACTCCGTGCGGCCCAGGTATCGGCCGGATTCTTTTTTATCTACTATTACTTTAAATACTTTTCCTACTTTCTCCTGGTTCTTTTCCAGGGAGATCTCCTGCTGCGTTTCCATGATATCCTGCGCGCGGCGTTCTTTCTCTTCGGCAGGGATATTATCTTCCAGTTCGTACGCGGAAGTGTTTTCCTCGTGGCTGTAGGTGAACACTCCCACCCTGTCGAACCGCACTTCTTCCAGGAAACGTTTCACGTCTTCCACATCTTCTTCCGTTTCGCCCGGGAAGCCGGCTATCAGCGTGGTGCGGAGGCAGATGCCGGGCACTTTTTCGCGGATGGTCTGCACCAGGTCGAATATCTCCTTGCGGGTGATCTGGCGCTTCATGGCTTTCAGCATCGGGTCTGCAATGTGCTGCAGGGGCATATCCAGGTATTTGCAGATATTGTCCCTTTCACGCATCACGTCCAGTATCTCCAGCGGGAACTTGGTGGGATAGGCATAATGCAGCCTGATCCATTCCAGCCCCTTTACATCCGCCAGCGCATGCAGCAGCTCGGCCAGGCGGCGCTGTTTGTACAGGTCAAGGCCGTAATAGGTCAGTTCCTGCGCAATGAGCATGATCTCCTTCACCCCGCTTTTCACCAGCTTTTCCGCTTCCGCCACCACCTGTTCGATGGGCTTGGACACGTGCTGGCCGCGCATCAGGGGAATGGCGCAGAATG
>CBFHAF010000499.1:0-4232 GCA_965653435.1 uncultured Chitinophaga sp. | reverse complement strand
CCTCAGGGATAAAGGCCGCCAGCCCTCCATACAGCTTACAGTAAGCAAAGAGCTGTATATGGACACGAGCATGTACGTGATGCCCGGCTTCGACCGGGAAGTGGCCGTTACCATCGCCCCCGCCAAACCCGTACAGCTGAAGGAGTTCATCGTTAACGACCAGGTGGAGAAAACCTGGCTGGGCAAGCGCCTCCTTTCCGAGGGATTGCGCAGGCAAACGGACAACATCTCCCGTTTCTTCGCCAGCAAACCCGTACAGTCCTCGCTGCTGCCATCCATCGGCTCTCACGGCAAAATGTCCGGGCAGGTGGTGAACAAGTTCTCCCTGAACATACTGGGCGGTTATTCCGCGGGCACCGACGGCCTGGAGATCGCAGGCGGCTTCAACATCAATAAAAAAGACGCGCAATACGTGCAGATAGCCGGCATTTTCAACATCGTGGGCGGCAACATCAAGGGCGCGCAGGTGGGCGGCATTTTCAACCACAACCTGAAATCCGTGGAGGGCGTGCAGATCGGCGGCATCGGCAATTATTCCGAAGGCTGGATGAAAGGCGCGCAGGTAGGCGGCATTTACAATATCATGGGCGATTCCGTGAGCGGGGTGCAGATCGCCGGCATTGCCAACCGTTCCAAAGGCAATGTGCACGGCCTGCAGATAGCAGGTATCGTGAACAGGGCCACCGGAAAGGCTTTCGGCGGGCAGATCGCGGGCCTTGCGAATGTTTACGACGGCAACGTTTCCGGCATCCAGGCAGGCGGCATCACCAATGTGAACCGGGACACTGCCTGCGGCGCGCGCATCGCGGGCATAGCCAATTACGTGCGAACAAACGCGTCGGGCATACAGATCGGGGGCATCGCCAATTACACCGGGCGCGATGCATCGGGCTTGCAGCTGGCGGGTATCAGCAACTTTGCGGGGCGCGATGCTTCGGGCATGCAGCTGGCAGGCGTCACGAATATCACCGTCGGCAGTTTTAAGGGTTTCCAGTTTTCCTCTTTGTTCAACTGGGCCGGGGGAACCGTGAGTGGCGCGCAATTGGGGCTGCTGGGGAATTTTACACGCAGGCTGGAACGGGGTTTTCAGTTCGGCCTCGTGAATGTTGCAGACAGTTCGGGCGGCATCAGCATCGGCCTGCTGAATATCGTGCGGAAGAACGGGTATTACAGGCTCAGCATTTATTCCGGCGACCTGATGCCGGTGAATATCTCCTTCAAAAGCGGCCGGAAACAATTCTATTCCATCCTGGCGGGCGGTGTGAACGGCGACCTTCACAGCCTGGGCCTGGGCTTCGGCCGGGAATTCTCCCTGCGCAGCAGCCGCCTGGCCATCACTACCGACCTGCTGCAGCAGAACCTCTTCAACCGCGACTGGAAAAGCATGGGACAGGTATACCGCTTCATCCCGCAATTGCATTACAAAGTTACGCGATGGTTCTCCGTACAGGCGGGACCGGTAGTGTCTTATGCTGAATATGAGGACGGGATAATAGAGAAACCTGCGAAAGGATACCCTTCCTTCACTTCCGGCGGCAGGAACGCAGGCTGGCTGGGCTGGCAGGCGGGGATCAGCTTTTTTTGACTATTCTTTCTGTGCAATGATTATCTGGAAGCTCGTCGTACGGAAAGGCCTGTCATTAGGGAAAAACTCGTCATGAGGAAAGCACCGTCATGGGGAAAGCCCCGTTATGCCAATAAGCCCGTCATTGCGAGGAGCTGCATGGGATTTGTGCGGGGCGCGACGAAGCAATCTCTCCCTACTATTAAGGCATCTCTATTCAACGCAGGAGATTGCATCGTCGCCCTCCCGCTTTGGCTCTGCTGCTCCTCGCAATGACGCGATTTGCTCAACAAAAGAAGTTAGTTCAGTGTTCCCTCCTACTTAGCCCTGTTGATCCTCGTAATGATGCGATTTGCTCAACGAGAAGTTAGCTCGGTTTCCACCTACTTAACCCTGCTGCCCCTCGCAATGACGCGATTTGCTCAACAAAGAAGTTAGCTCAGTGTTACCTCCTACTTAGCCCTGTTGCTCCTCGCAGTGACGCGATTTGCTCAACAAGAAGTTAGCTCAGTGCTCTCTCCTACTTAGCACTGTTGCCCCTCGCAATGACGCGATTTGCTCAACAAAGAAGTTAGCTCGGCGTTCCCACCTACTTAACCCAGCGGCTCGCACAATTGCGTGATTTACTCAATGGAGGAATTTGCTCGCCGCCCGCCCGCTTTGGCCTGCAACACCCGCCAATGATGGCTTCATTCTCATCAGCTACCGGTAACTCCCTCCAGCTGCGCCGCGATCCACCCGCTCGTCCAGGCGTGCTGGAAGTTGAAACCGCCGGTGATGCCGTCCACATCCATGACTTCGCCTGCAAAATACAAGCCGGGTGCAATGCGGCTCTGCATTGTACCGGGGTCTATCTCTCCAAGCCTTATTCCGCCGCAGGTCACGAATTCTTCTTTGAAAGTGGTTTTCCCTTTCACGGGAAATTCCATAGCAGTCAGGCTGCGGATGAGCTTGTTCTGTTCTTTGGCGGGCAGCTCGGCCCAACGTACATTTTCGTGTATCCCTGCCTGTTGCAGCAGGAAATGCCAGAGCCGTTGCGGCAGGCCGAAGGGATTTTTCGCCCAGATCGCCTGCCCGCCCATATCCAGCCGCCATTGCGGCCAGGCTTCGCGGAGGGAATTCTCATTGTAATCCGGGAGCCAGTTCACCAATAACGTAAATGTGTATTGCTGTTCCTGCAAATACCTTGCGCCCCAGGCGGACAAGCGGAGGATGACCGGGCCGCTCATGCCCCAGTGGGTGATCAGCAGCGGGCCGTTTTCCTGCAATTTGCTGCCCGCTATTTTCACCTGTGCCTGCGGTACGGATACGCCCATCAGCTCTGTTACCGGGTTCTGCGGCATATTGAAAGTGAACAATGAAGGGGCGGGCTCTTCCACGCTGTGCCCCAGGGCCGTGAGCCAGCCGAATTTCTGCGCCTGGGCAAAACCGCCGGCGGCTACACATACATACCGGGCTTTCAACGGAGGGCCGGAAGCAAGGTGCACCGTCCACTCCTCTCCTGTTCTTTCGAGGGAGGTAACGTCTGCATGCGTGCGAACGTTCACCCGGTAACGGTCGGCCTCGCGCAGCAGGCAGTCTATGATTGTCTGGGAATTATCGGTAACGGGAAACATCCGGCCATCCTCTTCCGATTTCAGCTCCACGCCCCTGGCCGCGTACCATTCGATCGTATCGGGCACGAAAATGCGGGAGAAGGCCTTTTTCAGGAACCGTTCGCCCCGGGGGTACCGTTTGGTCATTTCCGCGATGGAATGCAGGTTATGCGTCACATTGCAGCGGCCTCCGCCGGAAACCTTTACTTTAGACAGCAGCTTGCCTGTTTTCTCCAGCACGGTCACATCCAGCCCGGGGTGAAGCCTGGCGGCGTTCACCGCGCAAAAAAAGCCGGCCGCGCCGCCGCCGATCACTACCAGTTTACCGGTTCCTTGTTTGTCGTTTGCCATGTTATTTGATGCCTTCCGCCGGAGCAGCCCTCCGGCCCTTCCTGCCGCAGGCATAAAGCCGGCGCAGAATGGATTTGCTGCCGCGAATTTCCGCAATAATGCGCCAAAAACGAAATGTTAAAATATCCGTGGCCTTATCTACTAATTATTCGTAAATCACTATCTTGGATCATTAAACGATTAGCACTCCATGCAACGACCTTCCCTGAAAAAGCTGAGGATTCTGCTTACCGCCGGCCTTATGGCCACAGCCGTATGGGGTTCCCTGGGCTTTTCCCGACCCGATGACTGGACCGAAAGGATCATCAAGGCTTTAGAGAAATTCACCAATAACTACCCGCAGGAGAAAGTTTACCTGCATTTCGATAAAGATTATTACGCTTCCGGCGAGAACATCTGGTTTTCCGCCTACCTCACCCTGAACGACCTCCCCGCCCTCGGCGCCCGCAACCTCTACGCGGAGCTGCGCGATGCAAAAGGGGCCATCGTGCAGAAAGAGCTGCTGCTCGTGAACGAAGGCGGCGCGGCAGGGCAGTTTGCCCTCCCGGAGAACATGAAGCCCGGCCTTTACCAGATCAGGGCCTATACCGCATGGATGCTCAACTACGACAGCACTTTCCTTTTTTATAAGAACATCCAGGTGCTGGACCCTAAAACCGGCAAAGGCGGCGACGAAGGGCCGGCAGCGAAAGATTACGCCGTGCAGTTTTTTCCCGAAGGCG
>CBFHAF010000498.1:0-4236 GCA_965653435.1 uncultured Chitinophaga sp. | reverse complement strand
AGTGGGAAAAAACACGGAGCTATTTCCGGAATATGAACTGACCGGATCACGACCGGGTATGCAACAAATGAACAATATGCACACTTTTATAGGCCTGGATGTTGGCACACAGGGCGCCCGCGCCGTACTGGCCGATGCTTCGGGCAATGTGCTGGCTTCGGCGGAAGAGAATTTCCCGCTCAGCGACAGCTCACGCGAGGAACAGTCGCCCGAAACCTGGTGGCAGGCCTGCACCCGCGTGCTGGAACAGGTGCTGGAAAACAAGGCCGCAGCCAGCCTGCGCGCCATTTCCGTCACCTCCACTTCAGGCACCGTCATTCCCATCAACAAAAACAACGAGCCGCTTCACCCCGCCATCATGTACAGCGACGGCAGGCAGGCGGAAGAAGGCGCGCTCTGTAAAACAACCGCAGCATTGTATAACCCTGACGGGTATACTGCATTCAACACCAGCAGCGGCCTGCCTAAAATGCTCTGGTTCCTGCGCCGGTTCCCGGAAAAGGCCGGGGATGTGCACCTGTTCATCCATGCGGCGGACTATATCATCGGCAAATTGTCGGGCCGTTACGACGTCACTGATTTTACCAATGTGTTAAAATCCGGTTACGATGTGCGAACGGAACGCTGGCCGGAATATATTTGGGATAA
This sequence comes from uncultured Chitinophaga sp., assembly GCA_965653435.1. Classification (GTDB taxonomy): domain Bacteria; phylum Bacteroidota; class Bacteroidia; order Chitinophagales; family Chitinophagaceae; genus Chitinophaga. Next base: position 3,588 of record CBFHAF010000498.1, on the reverse strand, counting down.
ATTGCCGCTCCGCAGGGAGTGGCTGCAAACTGTTGTTCCATCCGGAACGCCCGTGGGGCCTGCAACAGCGGCTATCAGGGGGCTGAACGGGAATGTGACCGTAGTGGCCGGCATGACGGACGGCTGCGCTTCGCAGATCGCATCCGGCGCGGTGAGCCCCGGCACCTGGAACACCACGATCGGCACTACGCTTGTGATAAAAGGCGTTACACAAAATGCCGTGAAGGACCCGCAGGGAAGATTATACAATCACCGCCACCCCGAAGGCTTCTGGATGCCGGGTGGCGCCAGCAATACAGGGGCAGACTGGGTAACCCGGCTGTTCGGAACGGACCTTGCCCCGCTCAACGAAGCGGCGGCGAAGCTCCTGCCCACGCAGCACCTGTTCTACCCCCTGATGCAGCAGGGAGAACGTTTTCCTTTTATCGCCCCGCAGGCACAAAGTTTTGAAACACCCGGGCTCACCGATGCAGAGCGGTTCACCGCCGGCATGGAAGGCGTGGCATATGTGGAAAGGCTGGCCTACGAAGTGATAGAGCAGCTTTCCGGAGAAAAAGTAAATGCCGTATACACCGCGGGCGGCGCCAGCAACAGCGACGCCTGGCTCACCATCCGCGCCAACGTGCTGAACAGGCCCGTGCATAAAATGAAAGAAGTGACCGGCGCAGCGGGAGCAGCCATCCTCGCGGCTTCCGGCACACACTTCAGCTCGCTCCGCGTAGCAGCCGCGGCCATGACGCAAACAGAAAAGACCATATCGCCGCAGCCCGCGCTGGCAGCGGCCTATGAAAATAATTACCACCGTTTCATCCGTGCATTGAAAGAAAAAGGATATGCTTAATATTTATTTACTCCGCCATGGCCAGACGGCCTGGAATGCAGACAATAACCGCTACTGCGGCCGGTCGGACATTCCTCTGACCGCCAAAGGCATACAGCAGGCGGAACTGGTAAAAGCCCAGCTGAAAGACATTACGTTCGACGGCGTGTATTCCTCTCCGTTGGAGCGCGCATTCATGACCGCCAATATCGCCTCCGGCGTGCATGTGATCAAAGACCAGCGGCTGATCGAAGCCGATTTCGGGGCCTGGGAAAAGAAAACAAAAGAAGAATTCATCGCGGAGAATGCACGGCTCTGGGAAAACTGGATGAGCGACCCTGCCACCCACAAAGCAGGCGGCACCGGCGAATCCGGCAAAGAGATCGTTGCCCGCGTGGATGCCTTTTTCACAGATATCGCCCGCAAGCATAAGAACGGCAATATCCTTGTAGCGGCGCACAACGGAGTAAACAGGCTGTACCTGGCATATAAGCTGGGCATGCCGCTGAAAAACTACCGTATGCTCGTGCAGGACAATGCGTCCGTCACCATGTTCACTATCGACGAGCAGGGTCATTTCACCCTGCAGCACCTGAATTCAAAATTCTGATCCACGATGAAAAAGATACTTCTCGGCAGCGCCCTTCTCTGCGGCGCCCTGCTGGCCAATGCCCAAAGCACCATCAACGTGCTCAACATCCGCAACGCCAAAGAACTGCGCAGCTTTTTCGCCTACACGGGCAAAGACGTGCCTTTCATCAGCGGCCACCGCGGCGGCGTGAACAAAGGTTTTCCTGAAAACAGCATCGAAGCGCTGGAAAACACCCTGCGCCATACGCCCGCAACGTTCGAGATAGACCCGCGCCTTACGAAAGACAGCGCCATCGTGCTCATGCACGACGCCACGCTGGACCGTACCACCACCGGCAAAGGCAAAGTGGGCGACTACACCCTTGCCGAGCTTAAGCAGCTCTACCTGAAAGACGTGGAAGGCCATGTGACCAGCTTCCGCATCCCCACGCTGGAAGAAACAATCAAATGGGCCAAAGGCAAAACCGTGCTGATACTCGATAAAAAAGACGTGCCTTTCGAAATGACGGCCGCGGTCATCAAAAAACACAAAGCGGAAGGCCATGTAATGGTCACCGTTCACAATGCCAAAGAAGCCAAATGGTACCACGACCGGAACCCGGAGATCGTATTCGAGGCATTTGTGAAAACGCAGAAGGCGCTGGAAGAATATGAACAGGAAAACATCCCCTGGACGCATATCATGGCCTACGTTGGGCCGGATAACAAGCCGGAGCTGGCCCCGCTGTATGCCAGCCTCAACAAACGGGGGGTAATGTGCATGATCTCCACCGCGCCTACCTACGACAAGCTGGCCGATGCGGCGGAGAGAGCCGCTGCGTATCAATCGATTATCGGAAAAGGCGCCAGCCTGATAGAGGCGGACAGGTCCATCGAGGCGGCGGAGGCCATAGCCCCGCTGGTACCGGCGGAAAGCCCTAAAAAGAAGTTTTTCGGCAAAAAGACACTAAAGTAGCCCTATATCTCTGAGTGTATATCTGGTATCGTTTACGAGACAAAACCATCCTTTCACGGAAAAACATATTCATGATTACCCCCCGGGTATATCTTTGTCTTGGTTTTTCATAGGATATGGTTAAAAATATTTGAGGGCGGTATTCTTACCGCCCTATATTTTTTTATAAACTATTGTTCTTCAGCTTAAAAATGCGGGCTACTCCGCCTTCAGGCTTTTCACGGGATTGGCCATTGCAGCGCGGAGCGCTTTATAACCCACCGAAGCCCAGGCAATTACGACCGACAGCGCCACCGCAAGCGCAAATACGCCCCAGCCGAGGGTAATATGGTTATGGAAGCCTTCCAGCCAGTTATTCATGAAATAATAACCCAGGGGAGCTGCGATCAGGAAAGCAATGCCGATAAGCAACGTAAATTCTTTGGAGAACAGCAGCACGATACTCTGCACCGAAGCGCCCAGCACCTTGCGGATACCTACTTCCTTCTGTTTCTGCACGGCCATGAAAGACACGAGGCCGTATAAACCGAGGCAGGATATGAAAATGGCCAGTATTGCGAAGATGCGGAACAACAGCGCCGTTTGCGCCTCGGTCTTATAATAATTTTCTATCCGCTGGTCCAGGAATCTTGTATCGTACAGGTAAGTGGGGTATATGCCGGTGAATTCCTTTTCAATACGGGCCAGTGTCTGGGGCATATTACCGGGGTTGAGCCGCAGCGCCAGGAAAACAATGGTCTTGTTGTCCACGGTGATAACGATGGGGTTGACCGCGTCGCGGAGGGACTGGTCCACATAATCCTTTACTACTCCCACGATCTCCAGGTTCTTTTGCTGGTGGAACGAAATGCGTTTGCCCAGCACGGCTTCATTGCCCGGGAGGTTCATTTTTTTCACGAATGTTTCGTTTACCATCACTTCGCGGGCGGTATCGCTGTATAAAGGCTGGCGGCCGGCAACCAGCGGTATGCGGAAGGTGTTCAGGTAACCTGTATCGCCAAACTGGCGTGCTACCATAAAAGGTTCCATCTCGGTTTTGTTCCCGAAGAAAAATTCGGCGCCCCAGAACCAGGATGCGGCGGGCGCTTCCATGCAAAAAGCAGCGGATTCCACTCCGGGAATAGCTTTCATCCTTTCCTTCAGGAGCGGGTATTTAGTGACAAGGGCGCTGTCGCTCGGCAGCTCCACCATCAGCAGCGATTCCTTATCGAACCCAATGGGT
>CBFHAF010000497.1:0-4247 GCA_965653435.1 uncultured Chitinophaga sp. | reverse complement strand
GCTCTCCATAACGGCCAGGGCGCAGAACAGTCCGGACGATATTGTCGCCGAAGGCAAAATGCTTTACGCCCTTGAAATGGCTTCCTGGCACGGCACCGATATCTTTATGGAAAAGCTGGCCTCCCGCAGGGAAAACCTCGGCGGCTATTTTTCGTACAATGAAAACGGCCGCCACACCTGCATATTCTTCTCCAAAGGCGATACCCCCGGAGTACTGGCCACCATTACCTTCAATGATGGCTTTGATCCCGGCCAGGCGGTGATAGACAGCACCATGCGGAGTTTTACAGCGCCGGAACAAGATATCTACCTGCTGCGCAAAGCGACCATCGCGGAAATAAAACGGGATACGATTTTCAAATTCTACAACAACACCAGCCTGAACCCTATTCCCCTTATCGGGAAAGGCTACCGGAAAGCATATGTGCTCACCGGCCCAAAAGTGAACGGGGTAGTGGTTTTTGGCAACGACTACCTGCTTACTTTCGACCGGCACAACAAAGTGACCAGCACCAAACAGCTGCACCGGAACATTATTCCCATCGAATACAAAAAAGGTGATTCTGCTAATATAACCATGCACACCCACCAGCCCGAAACAGGCTACCACATTACTGCAACGGACATCTGCACGCTTATGCTGTACGCAAAATCCGCGGGATGGGAGCAACACTATGTGCTCTCGGAAAAATTCGTCTCCATCTGGGACTGCAGGAAAAATGAGCTCGTCACTATCTCCCGGGAAGCCTGGGAAAGGATCAGCCGGGACGGCGGGGAGAAAAAACAACCCTGAACCCATAAGTTCCGCGGGCTTTCTTATCTTTAAAGATACCATTCAACCGGGAAGCCTGTATGCTGAAACTAACGCTCCATGAGCACACCAAAGGGCTCATCAGTATCATATTCGTCATGCTCATCTGGGGCAGCTCCTTCACCGTTACCAAACTGGTGGTTACCGAAGTGCCGCCCTTTGTGTTCGCAGGCATCCGCAACCTTATTGCCTGTGCGGCCCTTCTTCCTTTTTACCTCATGCGGCGGCGGAAGGTGAAAGAACCGCTCCCTTATAAAAAGCTTTTGCTGATGGGCCTGGCAGGCACTACCCTGTATTATTTCGTGTTCAATACCGGCATGAAGCTGGTATCCGCCTCCACCGGGGCGCTCATAGAAGGGCTGGTGCCCGTGGCCATTGCGGTTCCGGCCGCTATTATCCTGAAGGAGCACCTCAGCAAAAGAACTGTCGCAGGGATCATTTTATCTGTCACAGGCGTGATACTGGTGGGATTTATCGGTAATGCGCAAAAGTCGCAGAACGCATTGCTGGGAAGTTTCCTGATAGTGGGCGCCGTGGTGCTGTGGAGCGCTTATACGCTCCTGTCCCGGAGTGTGAAGGATTCCGATACGGTATTGGTGACAACAGTGAGCACGTTCATCGGTACCGCGTTATCGTTGCCGTTGCCGGCTTACGAGATCATTACGAACGGAATGCCCGATATCTCATGGAGAGCCTGGGCGGGGATGACGTATCTCGGGGTGTTCGCTTCCGCCGTGGCCTATTCGCTTTATAACCAAGCCCTGGAAAACCTGCCCGCCGCGCAGGTAGGCAACTTCCTCAACCTGAACCCCGTTATAGGCGCCTTGATCGCTTTTATATTCCTGAAAGATTCACTGACAGCGCTTCAACTGGCAGGCGGCGTACTGGTGCTGGCGGGCATCTGGCTCAGCAGCAACCGCGCGAAAACTACCTGACCCTCAGCACCCACACACTGTCCAGCTCTTTGGCCCTGGTGGCGCGGTTCACGAACTTGCCGTCCAGGCGGGTAACGCGGTAGCTGGGGAACACCGCTTCTGTTTTATAACCGATCCCCCTCTCATCCAGCGAGGCCAAGCCCTCCCGGCCGGTATACACCAGCCCCTGCGCACTGTCGCTGCGGATCACCGGCGCATCGCTGTAGAATTCGAAAGAATACGAGTTGACCTTGTAGAACCGTACCGATTCGCCGGGGAATTTTTTATTCTTCCACACCGCTGTTTCGGACCCGCCCTGGTATTTTACCAGCGCGGGGTAAAAGAACACATTCAGGAAAACAGCTGCGCACACGCTTGCCAGCACGCTCACACGCACCACGTCCACCGGTTTCTTCAACAGCCACCATACCACGAACGCAGCCACGCTCAGCACAATGTACGCCCACCAGTACGGCGGCTGGAACAGCACTGTTATTGCCGCCAGCAGCACCACAATGATCACCGATATCACACGCTGGGTAACGAACACCTTCTTCTCCCCCGCCGGCTCAAACAGCCAGGCGCCCAGCAGGACGCTGAAATACGGGAATAAGATATTCAGGTAATGCGGCAGCTGGAACCTCGAAAGGGAAAACACCAGCAGGGTGAGCATTCCCGCGCCCGGCGTAATCCATTCCGCGCCCCGGCGCAGCCTCCGGAAGCGCCGGAAGATGGCGGCGTATAACAAAAGGCTCCACGGCAGGAAAGCCCAGAGCAGCGTATGCAGAAAGAAAAAAGGATCGCCTTTGCCTTTGATAGGCCCGGTGTTGAAGAAACGCCCGAACTGGCTGTCCCAGAGAAAGAACCGTATGCCCGAAACGTTCTGCCGGTCAAACACCGTTTTTTCCGGATGTGCATCGAACTGGAGCCAGAGGCACCAAAGCTCCGGCAATATAAACACGGCGCACAGCACCAGGTAGAGATACCACCGCCATTGCAGGAATTGTTTCCAGTCCTTTTGCATAGCCCAGTGGAACAGCATTCCGCCCCCGATGGGGATCAGCACGAAGGGGCCCTTCGTCATCATGGCCAGCCCCGTAAAAAAGGCCGCCGGCACTATGTTCCATACATTCCCTGCCGCTTTAACCAGGTACCAGGACGCACCGATCAGGAAGCAGGTAAGATAAGGCTCGGCCCTCACATCGTTGCTGCTGATAATGGCGTGCAAAGCGGTCAGGTAGATCAGCGCCGCTATCTGCGCTGCGCCTTCACCATAAAAATGGCGGGCGAAAAGATAGGTGAACCTCGCGCCCAGCAGCCAGCAGAGGAACGCAGGCAGCTTATAGGCAAACGTGCTGATGCCGAATATCTTGAAGCTGAGCGCGCTGATCCAGAAAGGAAGATGCGGCTTGTCCAGCCAGTCTTTCCCGTCCGCATAAAGGTTCACCCAATCGCCGCGCCATACGATCTGTTTGGCGATGCCGGCATAAAGGGCCGCATCCGGCTCCATGAGCGTGGTAAAAAGGCCCGGGATAAGCGAGATAACGATAATGGCTACACACTGCCAGAACCTGGCTGTTGCAGGATAGGTTTGCATAATGTATCTAAGTTACTGCATCCAGGCGACGATTGTGCCTGATGAGCCTGAAACCGGACTGGTTCCACCAGACGAAGAGCCTTGAAATAAGCCAGCCCACGAGGAAGCCGTAGATGGCGCCTCCCACGATGTCCAGCGGGTAATGTTTGCCGACGTATACCTGCGCGTAGCCGATCAGCAGGGCCCAAACCCACACCCACCACCACCTGCGGATGCCGATGGAACGGAGGCTGAGGAACCAGAAAGCAGCCAGCGCAAAATGATTCGAAGCATGAGAGGAAGGAAAGCCGTAACGCCCGCCGCATTCTATCAGGTTACGCAAATGCGGCTGCAGGTCTTCGTTAAAGCATGGGCGCAACCGCTGGAACATCGGCTTTAGAATACTGGCGCTGCCATAATCGGCAATGGCAAAGGTGATCAGCGTGCACGCCAGGAATATCACGGCTTTATTGCGCCGGTACCTGATAATGTAGATCAGCACAAAAAGATACAAAGGCACCCAGGTAAGCGCATTCCGCATCAGCAACATCAAAACATCGAGGAACTCGTGCGAACCTGCATGGTGGATACTGATGAACAGTGCCTCATCAATTTGCTGCATCCATTCTTTCCAATTCATGTTCGAAATTTCTTGAAAGTATGTTTCCTAATTGTTACGGGAGTATGATGAAATCATTGCTTTTGGGCTGTGGTTCTTCCATAAATTTGAGCAGATATTGGTCTTCCGGTTCAATTCATCATGTTACTGAACCGGACAACTATTGTACCAAAACCGGACAGTTGTGATTTTATTATAATGCATAATCCCCTTAAATAAACCCATGCGCGACTCTGGCATTTTCTTGGCGGCCTCCGGGGGTATGATTAAGAACTACCTCAAGATCGCCTGGAGAAATCTCCTGAAGAACAAAATGTTCTCGCTGAT
>CBFHAF010000496.1:0-4257 GCA_965653435.1 uncultured Chitinophaga sp. | reverse complement strand
AAAGCAGGACAGCTGAATCCATCTATCAACTAAAAATTGTACAAATAAAAAAATGGGATCATAAAGGTCCATAACCCTTCCGGAGCAGGAGCACACCTGATGGTCACATCTCAGCGGCTACCGTTCCGGTTTGCAAGGGTATGGCATTGAAGCATGGTTTCCGTCAAAAAGTTTGTTCTGCAGTCTATGTTTCCGGTTGTGATATTGAGGGTAAAACGGGTAAAGGGTTTAAAAGTTACAGGGCCTGCCGGGAAATATTTGAAAATTATAGGGTTATATGCTTTAATCCCTTTACAGCATGCGATTCCGGGACGAAGCCTTTTCATCCTGCCCAGCCGCCGGACGAGCCGGATTCATAAAAAAGCCTTAAGCTGAATCAACTATTCCCCTACCTTTGTAGCCTTCAATCTCACGCATATGAAATTCTAAACGTGTCGGCCGCTATGCTGACGAACCTCGCTCAATAAAACCTCGCGTTTCTCCGGAAACGCGCTTCCACCCGATTATTTATTACAGTAAAAGCACGTTGACAAATGGCGCACGTTATTTCGCGTACGAAAAGACTATTTACGCTCATTAAAGAAGCCCTAAAAGGCGAAGAAAGAATATATACAGAGGGCAGCATCAACCGCGCGCTCATCCTGCTGGCCATACCCATGGTACTGGAAATGAGCATGGAATCGCTGTTCGCCCTGGTAGACGCCTATTTTGTAGGCCACCTCGGCAAAGCGGCCATTGCTACAGTAGGCCTTACTGAATCCGTGCTGAGCCTGATCTACGCTTTGGCGTTCGGCATCAGCATGGCGGCCACTGCGCTGGTGGCCCGCCGCATCGGGGAGAAAGACCCTGAAGGCGCATCAAAGGGTGCGGTGCAGGCATTGTACCTTGCACTGGGGTTTTCACTGATAGTAAGCATTGCGGGACTGATATGGTCCCGGGATATATTGCTGCTGATGGGTGCTGACGCGGCCATGGCGGAATACGGGCATGGCTATACAAAAATAGCCATGGGCGGTAATGTGGTGATCGTGTTCCTGTTCATCATCAACGGTATTTTCCGCGGCGCAGGCGATGCCAGCATTGCCATGAAAAGCCTGGTGCTGGCCAATGTGCTGAATATCATCCTATGCCCGCTGCTGATCTACGGCTGGGGGCCGCTGCCCGCTCTCGGGCTCGAAGGCGCGGCCATTGCTACCCTGCTTGGCCGCGGTACCGGGGTGATCTACCAGGTGTATCACCTATTGGGCGGTAAAAAGACCATCACCGTAAACTGGCGGCACGCCCGGCCAAGGCTTTCCGTGATCCTTCAAATGGTAAAACTGGCCGCGGGCGGCGCTTTGCAGATGCTGATCGGCTCGGCCAGCTGGATATTCCTTATGCGTATTATTTCCCAGTTCGGTGAAGATGCCATGGCCGGCTATACTTACGCCATCCGCATCATTGTATTCGCTATCCTGCCGGCCTGGGGCCTTGCCAATGCGGCTGCTACGCTGGTTGGGCAGAACCTGGGTGCGGGAGAGCCGGAAAGGGCTGAAAAGAGCGTCTGGAAAGCGGCTTACCTGAACATGTTTTTCCTGGGCGGCATCTCCGTTATTTTCATGGTATTTGCTCCTTACATCCTTCGCATATTCTCCCAGGACCCGGGCGTACTGGCCTACGGCATCGAAGGGCTGCGCCTGATCAGTATCGGGTATGTGTTCTACGCCTTCGGTATGGTGATGGCCCAGTCGTTTAACGGCGCCGGGGACACTAAAACGCCTACCTACATCAACCTGTTCGGGTTCTGGGTGCTGCAGATACCGCTGGCGTACCTGCTGGCGATCGTGTTCAAATGGGGCCCCACCGGCGTGTTTTGGGCGATCGTGATCGCGGAATCAGCCATTGCGGTGATCGCTATTGTTATATTCAGAAGAGGTAACTGGAAGAAAGTAAAGGTTTAGTAGCGAATTCGTTACATTTGCTGCGTTTTTAAACCTCTAATCCTTTCTATACATGTCTCTTACCGTAGTTGGTACCATGGCGTTTGACGATATCGAGACGCCTTTTGGTAAATCTGATAAAATTGTTGGCGGATCTGCCGCATATATTGCCTGGGCCGCTTCAAACTTCGTTCAGCCTGTGAACCAGGTGTCTGTTATCGGCGGGGACTTTCCCGAGGAAGAACTGGCTGCTCTTACCAACCGCGGTGTTGCCCTGGAAGGGGTGCAGGTAAAAAAGGATGAAAAGTCTTTTTACTGGGCAGGCCGCTACCACCTCGATATGAACTCCCGCGATACGCTGGTTACGGAACTGAATGTGCTGGCCGATTTTCAGCCGGTCATCCCGCCGTCTTACCAGGGCAGCGAATTCCTGATCCTCGGCAACCTCACCCCCCAGGTGCAGATGAGCGTGATCAACCAGATGAACCCTCGCCCCAAGCTGATCGTGATGGACACCATGAACTTCTGGATGGACGTTGCGCTGGAAGACCTGCTCAAAACCCTCAAAATGGTGGATGTGCTGATGGTGAACGACAGTGAGGCCCGCCAGCTCACCGGTGAATATTCCATCGTAAAAGCTGCGAAGAAAATACTCACCATGGGCCCCAAATACCTGATCATCAAGAAAGGCGAGCACGGCGCCCTGCTTTTCCATGACAATCATGTATTTTTCGCGCCCGCCCTGCCGCTGGAAGAAGTATTCGACCCCACCGGTGCGGGAGATACCTTTGCAGGCGGCTTCGTAGGCCACCTTGCCAAAACGAAGGACATTTCCTTCGAGAACATGAAAACCGCGATCATCGTAGGTTCTGCCATGGCTTCTTTCTGCGTGGAGAAATTTGGCGCACAGAGGCTGAGGGAGATCACCAAAGAAGATATCAGCGCAAGGCTGGAACAGTTCGTTCAGCTAGTGAATTTCGATATCGACCTGGTGTAGTATTCAACCGTACTTCTTATAAAAAAAGAGCGTGCAGGTCTGCACGCTCTTTTTTATTCGTCCTCGTCATTGCGAGGAGGAGCAGAGCCAAAGAGGGTGGGCGACGAAGCAATCTTTTGCATTGAAACGATATACCCAATGTTCGAAGATTGCTTCGTCGCGGCTCCCGCACAACCCCTCCGCTGCTTCTCACAATGACGGGCTACAGGGAATCTATTTAAACGTATCGTTCAACACCTGCGCCAGCCTCAGCCCGCCTTTCAGCAGCTGGCTGTTCAGGTCTTCCACGAACAGGAAATTATACCGGTAGCTCAGCTTATCGCCATTTTTGGTGCGGTCGTAGATCTTGTCAGACAATACATGCGACTGCCACATCCAGTCCTGGATGCTGCCGGCCTGCATGGACCTGGCGGCGGAAGCGGTCACCACGCGGTTCAGGATGCCGGAATATTCCGTATAGCTGTACTGCTGGAAATCGATCAGGTATTCGTCCCATACTTTGTGGAGGTTCGTAGGCCTGTCGAACCAGCTTACCTGTATCTTGTTGCCGCCCATGTCCTCGTCGCGGCCCACGTGCAGGGGCTGATGCATATCGCCGATCATGTGCACGAGGAATGCCAGCGCGAAACGTTTGCGTTCGGGCTTGGTAGCCGGAGACTTCAGCTCTTGGATCATGGCCAGCGTCTGGCTGTAAAGGTTTTCCCCTTTGGCCTCCGCCAGCAGGCGGTCGAACTCCTGGCGGGAAATATGGCCGGGAAAGTCCAGGTAATGCCAGGGAGACGTGTGATTATAGGCGCCAGTGGTGTCCGATTTGATGAAATCGGGCCAGTTGGCGATCATAGCCAGGCTTTCTTTGCCAATGATCTTGCTGATGGCCAGTTTGGCTTTGGGGCTGAGGTAAAAGGACGCGATCTCTGCTGTAACCCTGTGGCCAGTCGGGCCCCAGGCATAGGTCTGCAGGCCGTTGGCCAGTATCAGGGCTGTTAATGCCAGGCTAAAAAAGTACTTCTTCATGTAAAGCGGTTTGTCGAATTTTGTACCCGAATTTCGGTTGGAATTCTGAATTCAGCGGAGAAAACTTTAACAAGTTTGTTCCCCCATAAAATCCGAAATTCGTGATCCCGGATACAAATCAGAAAAATTATGCCCTTTAAGCTCCATGCTCCATATCAGCCCGCCGGCGACCAGCCTGAGGCCATTCGTCAGCTGACGGAAGGCCTGCAGGACGGTGAACTGGCACAAACCCTGCTGGGCGTTACCGGTTCAGGCAAGACCTTTACCATTGCCAACGTGATCCAGAACACACAAAAGCCCACCCTGGTGCTGACCCACAATAAAACG
>CBFHAF010000495.1:0-4264 GCA_965653435.1 uncultured Chitinophaga sp. | reverse complement strand
TTATTCATTGCCGATATCAAAAGCCCTGCGGACGAAGCCCGTTACAGCCTCTCCCAGTCCACTCTTGACCAGTTCCTGGGCATCGCCCGTACCAAATATGGCGTAAGCAATGCTCCCCAAACCGGCTCCTTTGATAAAAAACGCGGCACCGATGCATTGTTTGCCCGTGTGGACTGGCAGCTGAACGAAAAGAACCTGCTGACCATCCGCGACAACTTCGTCAACGACCGCAACGAACTGGGCCGCGACGACAATACTGCGATCAACCTTTATGAATCCTACGGCGACGCCAACACGCTCAACAACAGCCTGCTGGCCACCCTGCGCACTACCATCAACCCGAAGATCACCAACGAGCTGAAAGTGCAGCACCTTTATACATTCGAGGAAAGCGTGCCCAATGCACAGCTTCCTTCGGCGAATATTCCCCGCGCCATTGCCGAAAAGATCATTTCCAACGTAAACGGCAAAAACGTTCAGACAAACATCCAGCTGGGCGGCCAGCGTTTTTCACCTGAACATTTCTACAACAATGTGATCCAGCTGGTGGACAATATCTACCTGAATACGGACAAAGCCAGCTTCACGTTCGGTACAGACATCATGTACAGCCATCTGAACTCCCTTTACGGCAGCGAGCTGAACGGTCGTTTTTATTTCGACAGCCTTCACAACTTCAACGACATGCGGCCTTACCGTTATGCCCGCGAAGTGTCCATAGTAGACGACCACAGCGTGAAACAGAATATCCTGAACGCCGGCATATATGCACAGATGCAAACCCGCCTGGCCAAAGGATTGGAAATGATAGTGGGGCTGCGCGCGGATTACACGACATATATGGGCAAGGCCAACTTTAACCAGACCGTGTACGATTCGCTGAAACTGAGCACCAACAATGGGCTCAACACCTTCCAGCTGCAGCCGCGCATCCAGTTCAACTGGGATATCAACGAGCAGCATAAAGATTACCTCCGCTTCGGCGCCGGCATTTTTGCATCCGATATCAACAACTACGCGATGATCAACAACCAGCTGTTCGACGGTACCAAAATCCTCTCCATCGATATCCGGGAAAATATTCCTTCCCCGAACTTCATTGGTTACCGCAAGAACCCCTCTACAGCTCCCGGTAAAGAGCTGTTCGACCAGCTGGGCTTGCCCCGCATCGGCACGATCAACATGAACGCTAAAGACGCGCGCATTCCCGTGGTCTACAAAGCGAACATCTCCTACAACCACTTCTTCTCAGACCGTCTCAAAGCCGGCATTACCGCCTTCATGACGCTGGCCCGCAACAACTACATGTATGTGGACAGGAATATGGTGGACAACCCGCTCTTCACCCTTTCCAACGAAGGAGGCCGCGGCGTATACGTACCTGCTGAAAGCATTCCCGCCAACGGCCAGACGGACTGGACACAGGGCCGGAAAACAGCCTCAGTGGGCCGTGTGCTGGAGCTGAACAGCGGCGGCAAGGTGAACCAGTTCGCCGTAGTGGCAGACGCTACCTGGCGTTATTTCCGCGATGGCGAAGTAACATTGAGCTACACCTGGAACCAGACAAAAGATAACACCTCTTATAATGGCGACGTGGCCAATACCGCCACCCTGTCGCTCATGACGCCGCAGGACCCGCGCGACCTGAGCATGATGAGCTTTTCAGACAACCACTTCCGTCATAAAGTAGTATTCTACGGCACCCTGCCCTCCTTCTACGGCGTAAGCGTAGGCATACGCTACTCCGGCCTGGGCGGCACCCGCTACACCCTCGCGGTGAACGGCAACGTGAATGGCGACTTCGTTGCTTCCAACGACCTGCCCTTTGTATTCGACATCAACGATGCCAATGTGCCCGAAGCTATACGCAACGGCATTAAAGGCATACTGGACAATCCGAACGCCAGCGAAAGCATCAAGGATTACATCCGCCGCAGCATGGGTAAAATTGCCGAGCGCAACGGCGGCGAGAACAAGTTCTTCGGCGTATGGGACCTCCGCGTGGCCAAGAAGTTCAACCTCTTCAAATCCCACAGCCTGGAGCTTTCCGGCGACATCTTCAACGTTGCCAACCTGCTGAACAAAGAATGGGGCGCTTCAAAAACACTGGGGAAAACCAACCTGCTGAACCTGAACGGCTTCAACCAGGTAACCGACACTTACCGGTACAACGTAAATGCGAACGCCGGTGTGATCACACCCTCCGGCAACCCCTGGCAGATCCAGCTGGGCGTACGTTACGCATTCTAATCTCACAACCAGATCTTTATAGCTGGGGCGCTCCTGCACAGGAGCGCCCTTTTTGCATCCGGAATATCCGTAACTTAGACATGCGTTGTATGAAACTCGAAAGATTCACTCCTTCCGCAGCATTGATGCCTTTTGTAAAGGAATACCTGGTCATTGAAACGGGCCAGGGCATGGAAAGCCGTACCATCCCGGACACTTCGCTCGTATTATCTTTCCGCTTCAGAGGCGCTATCGCCAATGCGACGAACGGCGCGGCAGAAGCCATTCCGCCGGCTGTGATCTCCGGCCTGCGGAAAAATGCGCGGGTGTTTCAATATGCAGGATCCACCGCCAATCTGCTTGTGATCCTCCGCGAAGGCGGTATCGCCGCGTTTACCGGCCTGCCCGCACATGAATTGTTTGACCGGAGCATTACTTCAGACAATGTTTTTAAGGGGGGCGCGCTGCGCGAAGTACTGGAACGCCTCGCGGAAGCGGGTCATAACCTCACAAGGATCGCGCTGGTGGAAGATTTCCTGCTGAAAAAACTGACAGCCCGCAAACCGCTTCCCGCCATCGGCGACGCCATCCGCATCATCAAACAGTACAATGGCGCCATACGGGTAAAGGAGCTCGCCGCTTCGCTGCACGTCAGCCAGGACGCTTTTGAAAAACGTTTCCGCGCCCTCATCGGCTCCACGCCTAAACAATATGCTTCCATCATACGGCTGAGGAATCTTATCGAGAAATATCCCGGCTACGCCTCGTTGACAGACGCCACCTACGAAGCCGGTTACTTCGACCAGTCGCATTTCATCAAAGATTTCCGGGCCTTCACCGGGCATACGCCAAAGGAATTCTTCAATTCAGAACGTTTCTGGTAATTACCCTCCGGCGTCCCGCATCTCCACCCACTCCCCGGATCAATGATTTTTTACAATTCCCCGCCACGGCGCGACGGTAATTTTGTGAGAAATCAAATGCAATGAGAACCGTACGCACCCGCCTCCTTACCATTATGACAATCCTGCTGATCCCTGCCGCTGCTTTCGCGCAGGGAGGCCATCACATTCCATTACAAAACAAAAACACAGACGATATGAACATTGAGCACAATAAAGATTTGATCCGCCGGCTGTATGAAGAATCACTCAACAAGGCCAACCTGGATATTTTACATGAATTTGTTTCCGAAGATTACACCGGGCCAAGGGGAGAAAAGGGCCCCGCAGGTTTCGCGTCGAACATAGCCCCGCTGATCAAAGCTTTCCCGGGTATCAAATGGGCGATCACGGAACTGGTAGGCGAAGGAGATAAAGTAATGATCAGCTGGAAGTGGGAAGGCATACACCGGAACCAATACCTGCATATTCCCGCCACGCAGGCCAAAGTGATCAATACCGCCCTGGCTGTATATGATTTCCGGGACGGAAAGATCGTTGGTGCCCGCCTGCAAACGGACCGCCTGGGTTTCCTGCAGCAATTGGAAGTATTGCCGCAGGACATCGCGCAGATCCCCTCAAAACAAACCCGCCAGGCGCAGGTCCGTTTCATCGACAAATTCGTGGTCCCCGCCGCGGCCAAAGAAGAATTCATGAAAAGAACGCAGATCAACCGGGAATTCATCAAGGGGCTGCCCGGGTTTATTGAAGATGAAATATACATCTCCACGGACGAGGACGGCAACACGCACTGCGTTACCGTAGCCGTGTGGGAAAATGCCGGAGCGCTGCAAAAAGCGAAAGAAAAAGTGCAGGAGTTTTACCGGGAAGAAGGCTTTAACCCCGCTGAAATGTTAAAACGGCTCAATATTACCATGGACAGGGGTGTTTATTCCAAAATAGAATAAAATGGCCAGCCGCTTAATAAGGCCAATAACAGGATAAGTAAATATTGCCCGGTCATCCGCCATTGCCGAAAGCAGAAGCGCAACAGACAAAACCGTCGTAGGGAGCAACGAGACCTTCGCAGAAGCGTAACAGACAAAACCCGTAATGGCAAAGAGCAACGAAACCTTGCGCAGGAGGCACGATGG
>CBFHAF010000494.1:0-4281 GCA_965653435.1 uncultured Chitinophaga sp. | reverse complement strand
CCACCAAAATCAATGTCTATGAAACGCTCACTGCTACTCCTTTCCTTTTGCTGTACCCTTTATTTTACCGCCGGCGCCCAAACGGACTACACCCTTGTGATGGACCGGGTAAGGGCCGAACTGCTGTCTACAGCCGGCAGCATCACCACGCTGGACAACAACGTGAACAGCACCCTGGCCACCCTGCAAACCAACGGGTCGTGGCCGGACATCAATTACGCCTACAGTTCCACCACTTACACGGCAGACACACACATCAACCGCGTAAAGACCTTCGTGCTGGCATATACCCACGCCAGCAGCACCCACTACCACAGCGCCACGCTCTTCGACGCCATTACGCGCAGCCTGCAGTACTGGGACACCTCGGATCCACAGAGCTGGAACTGGTACCACAACCAGATCTCCAACCCCCAGCGGCTCGGCGAGATCCTTATCATGCTCTACATCGCCCCCCAGTCTCTGCCGGCCACCCTGCAAAGCAACCTGCTGACGCAGATGAACCGGGGCAACCCCGCCGCACAGACCGGCGCCAATAAGCTGGACATTGCCATCCACTTCATCTACCGCGCCTGCCTCACCGCCAACGCAACGCTGATGAACACGGGCGTCACCGAAGCCTTCCAGCCCATCGTGCTTACCTCCGGGGAAGGCATCCGGCACGACCTGAGCTACCAGCAGCACGGCCCCCAGCTGTATATCTACGGCTACGGCACCGTGTTTGTGGACGGCGAAGTGAAAGTGGCCACCTACCTGCGCGGCACGCCCTGGGCCCTGTCTGGCACGAAGCTGGCCCTTTTCAGCAATTTCATGCGCAACACCTACCTGAAAGTGATGCGCGCCCGTTATATCGATTTCAGCGTGAACGGGCGGAGCATCAGCCGGACCAACAATCTTTCCCAGGGCGGCACCGCGATGCTCGCCAAGCTGAAAGCCCTGGACACCGCGTACACGGCCTTCTACGACGCAGCCATCGCCCGGGCCAACGGCAGCCAGCCGCCTTCATATATGATCACGCCCGTGCATACGCATTACTGGAATTCAGATTATACCATCCATCACCGGGCCGGTTACTTTTTCGGGCTCAGGAACGTATCGCCGCGGACATCCAAATCCGAGAACGGCAACGGCGAGAACCTGAAAGGATATTACCTCTCCGAAGGAGCTACCAATATCGCCGCGGCCGGAGGGGAATACCACAACATCTTCCCCGTATGGGACTGGGCGCGGATACCCGGCACCACCGTGCCTTTTATCACCAGCTTCCCGCTGCCGGCGCCATGGGGAGCCGATCACGGCACGGCAGCCTTTTCCGGCGGCGTGTCCGATTCTCTGTATGGCGCAAACGCGCTGGCCTTCAACGACTACAACACACAGGCGCGCAAGGCCTGGTTCTTTTTCGACAACGAAGTGGTATGCCTTGGCGCGGATGTGAAATCCACCGCGGCGCAACCCATCAATACGACGGTGAACCAATGCCTGCTCAGCGGCGATGTAACGGTGTTCGCCAACGGCGCGCAAAGCATCTTGTCAACCGGGGCGCACAGCTTCAACAATACGCTGAAATGGGTGTCGCACAACGGCATCAGCTACTATTTCCCCAACGGTGGCAACCTTCAGCTGAGCAACCAGGCACAGTCCGGCACCTGGCAAAGCATCAACAACGGCGGCACCACCACCACGCAGACCATGAACGTGTTCAAGCTCTGGTTCGACCATGGTACCGCGCCCACCGGCGGCAGTTACGCCTATTACGTGCTGCCCGGGCAGAATATGGCCACGTACGATACCACGCAGGTACGCATCCAGGCGAACTCGGCCGATGTGCAGGCCGTGCGGCACAAGGGGCTGAATATCCGGCAGGTCGTGTTCTACAAGGCCGGCACTTTTACCAGCGATTCGGTGACCATCACCGTAGACAGGGCCTGCGCCCTGATGCTGAAGAACGTGGGCAGCCCCAGTGTGACCGTATCCGTTGCAGACCCGGCACAGTCGGCCTCCCCGGTAAATATTCACCTCACCTTGCCGAACATCCCGCAAACGAGGCACCTCACGGCGAACCTGCCTTCCGGCGTGATGGCCGGTTCCACGGCAACTTTTACCGTGAACCTGTCCACCCCCGTATATGAGCCGCCTGCCGCCATACCGGCCATTGCAGACGCTTATGTGCGCAACGGCAGCACCTATGCCGCCACCAACTACGGCGCCGCTACTTCCCTTGTGATCAAAAAGGACGCAGTGGGTTATACCCGGGAAACATTCTTCAAATTCGACGTATCGGGCCTGCCCGCCGGCGCGGAATACGTAAAGCTCCGCCTGTACGTGAACTACGCCAACACCGGCGCGGCCGGCGTGCCCTGGATCGCGCAGTTCATCAGCAACGACAGCTGGACCGAAACGGGCGTCAACTGGAACAACATGCCCATCGTTACTTCCAATATAGACACCGTGCCCGGCATGGCTGCGGGCAATTACGTGGAATGGGATGTGACCGCGACCGCGTTGGCCCAGCAGTCTGGGGACGGCATACTTTCCATCAAAGTGGTGTCTAACGGTACCGGCAGCACGACGGATGTGTCCTTCAGCTCAAAAGAGACCAGCAATGCCGCTTTGCGCCCTGCGCTGGTGTATGCGGAAGGGCCGTTGCTGTTGTCCAGAATGCAGCCGGCAGCTACTGAAACGAAGCCATCCGGCACAAAGATATTCCCCAACCCGGCCGCCTCCTTCATCCGCATAACCACAGACCGCCAATACAACAAAGCAGAGCTGCGCGACGTTTCGGGCCGCGTGATCAAAGTGGAGAAACTGGAAGGGAAAACACAGTTCGAGATCAGGCTGGACCAGGTGCAGCCCGGTGTATACATGCTGCAGCTGAGCGGGCCCAAGGGCAAGGAAGTGAGGAAAGTGGTGAAGATGTAGGTGAATTCCATCCAAGCAGCAATTATGACCATTTTATGAAAAAGCAGGTACATATGCCTGCTTTTTCATATACCAACAAAGGCTACCATAGCGGGTTTACGCCGCCACTAATACGGGATTAACCCAAAGTTACATCAGAGGGCGGTCGGGCGGAAACCGGCGAGCAGACGGGTAAGAGGTGGACTTGACGTGGAGATGAGGTGGACTTGATCTGGGGTTAAATTGCATCAGTACCCCGGAAGTCCTTTGCAGGAGCGGATTTCAGGCCGGGAAACATTCAGCTCGATTTCCGCACGATCAGCTCCGTTTTCAGCACTTTGATGATCGCCTTCCAGTCCGCCACTTCCCGGTTGATCTGGTCGATCAGCAGCTGCGCCGCAGCCTGGCCGATCTCTTTTACCGGCTGCGCCACGGTGGTTAAGGCGGGGTCTATCAGGCCGGATACGAAGTCGTTGCTGAAACCCACCACGGCAATGTCGCCCGGCACGTTCAGCCCCCGTTTTTTGATGACCTGTATAGTTTCGATGGCCGTAGGGTCGTTTACCGCGAAAATCGCGTCGGGCGGGCTTTCCAGGTTCAGCAGGTGGTTCACGTATATCTTCACCTTATCGATATTCAGGTCGTAAGAAATCACCAGTTCCTCGTCGAAAGGGATATTATGCTTGCGCAGCGCTGCCTTGTAGCCGTTGAGCCTTTTTTCGCTGATCTTAAGGGATGAAGGGCCCGCCAGGTGGGCGATCCTTTTCCTGCCCCGTTCTATGAGATGGCTCACGGCCCGGAAGGAGCCGTCGTAATCGTCCACGATCACCTTCGGCACGTCCATCTCATCGCACACGCGGTTGAAGAACACAATGGGAATGCCTTTGCGCTGGAAAATCTTCAGGTGGTCGAAATTCCGCGTTTCTTTCGTGATAGACACCAGGATGCCGTCTACCTGGTTGGCCAGCATCACGCGCGTGTTGGCCACTTCGGTTTCATACGTTTCGTCGGACTGGCAGATGACCGTGGAATAACCCGCTTTGCTGGCCACTTCCTGCGCGCCGATGATGGCTTTGGGAAAATACGAGCTGTGGAATTCCGGGACGATGATGCCGATCGTGTTCGTTTTTTTGGTGATGAGGCTGATGGCCAGCATATTCCGCTGGTAATCCAGCTTCTCCGCCAGCTCAAGCACGGCCTGCCGGGTGTCCGGCTTCACGCTTTTGTGGCCGGTGAGCGCCCGGGATACGGTGGATTTGGAAAGGTTCAGCTCCTTTGCGATATCGATGATGGTTACCTGGTGCCGTTTCATCCTTTGTAATTAATATTTGAAAGTCGGATAGAACCCCGCATTTGACATTCTCCCGTGTCAGAAAACTACTT
>CBFHAF010000493.1:0-4289 GCA_965653435.1 uncultured Chitinophaga sp. | reverse complement strand
GGCGTTTAGCTTCGCCGCCTGCCGAAGGCAGCACGTATATGTCGAAGTTGCCAGACCTGTTGCCGGCAAAAGCGATGAATTCCCCGTTGCGGCTCCACACCGGCATGTTGCTGATATCCCCGCCCATGGTAAGCGGTGTGGCAGTTCCGCCGGTGGAGGGCACTTTGTAGAGGTTCCCCCGGTAAGTGAATGCAATGCTCTTACCGTCCGGCGAAATAGCCGGGTAACGAAGCCACAGCGGGCCGTCGCCCGCATTGGCCACTATGCGGGAAAAGAGGAAGCACAGCAACAGGAATACTCTTTTCAGTGGGATCATCCCGAGAAAAATACGAAAGATTTGCTGAAATCAAATTTAAAGAGGCTGCGCGGAGAGTGGACTGAACCGTATTTAACTTTATATAAAAACGCATTTTTACGGTACCGCGGCCCCGCTTTTTTCATTAATTTTATAATGCAGAGACCCCGAGACGAACTCCAGAACGATACCCCGGCACAACTTTTTTTACCCTGAATTCATTTTATCGTGAAAACCACAAACCTAACTGCAACTGCACGCACAGGCATTGTATTTCAAGTCATCCTGTTTATTTTACGCTGACCGAAGCAAAATTCCGCACGCCTATGGACATATGCGCAGATGCGCAGGGAAATTTTTACATCGCGGACTTCAACAGCAGCCGGATACGCAAGATCACCTTCGAATAGTTCACCTGAAATCGAACTTCCAGCCAATAGCTAAGCTGGGTGCGGCAAACGCCTGCTTTAAACGGAAGGTGGCGGTATGGATCATTTGTTCTTCTTCCCTGAAAAGGATGAAGTTGGCCGTCAGCTTAGGCATAATATACAGGCGGCTTCTCTTCCAGGGGTACCAGGTATAACCAATGGAAGGGGAAACAAATCCATTTGTATTAGCAATGTTTTGCCCGCCGGCAGATACCTCAAATTCTTCCATGCCCAGGCCCAGCTCAGCGAAAAGCCCTTCGCCATGCTTCGGGATATGATAACGGGTCATTATGCTGAACAGCCAGTTCAGCCGTATATCCAAATTATCGTGGTCATTGCTGCTGAACACCCATTCTTTGGTCATGCCGGTAATATCATGATTGGCGCCGAAGATGCCGATACTCAGTCTTGTCTTACGCGGGTGATAAAAAATACCGAGGTCATAGCCGTTTTGCAGGTAAGTGGTGATCCGGGTTTCAAGCGACAGGCCGGGTTTCCGGAACGCTGTGTCCTGCGCGGCGGTATGGCATGCCAGGCTGAGCAGTGCGGACAGGAGGAAAATTTGTTTTGTTTTCATGTTTTGCTGGTTATTTCTGCATTCAAAACATCTAATAACCTCCCGGTAAAAAAATCACATTTGTTAAGAAATCATGCCTGCGGGTCATTTTTCTGCGCAGTACGCAGGCGGCTCAGGCTTTGGGGTTCAATGCCCATGTAGGAAGCCAGATCATACTGGCGCATTTTCCTGATATAATCGGGGCGGTTCTCCATGATGTCCCGGTAATAGATTTTTGCATCCTTACCGATCAGGTCCGTTATTCTTTGCTGGCATTTCAGCAAGGTTTCAAAGATGAACTGCTGGTAGAAATGTTGTAAGGAGGGATACGTTTTAAGGGCGGTGTCAAAATCCGTTTTGGATATCTCGTACACCAGCGAGGGTACGGTGGCACGGAGGAACTCAGGCGTTGGGACCTGCTTGCTGAAGCTTTCCAGGCAGCCTATGAATTCGTTTTCGAGCGCCAGGTGCCTCGTCACGATCCGGTCGTCTGCTTCCTGGCCAAGAATGACGCTGCCGTTTTCGATAAAATATAATTTATGGGCAACCTCTCCCGGCCTCGAAAGGTATTCATTTTTGTCGTACCATTTTGCACGGAACCACGCGCAAATGATTTCCAGGTCTTTGTCCTGCAGGCCTGTTTTCCGGAAAACGTTTTTAAGATTATCCATAGCTGCGGTGTTAGCTTCTACTAAGTTAATGAATTAACGCAGGATGCCACTACCTCATCATTCGTTCGCCAGCCGCTGAATATTACGCTTCGCCGTTTCGTTGCCGGGATTCAACTGAAGCGATTTTTTATACATCGATATTGCTTCCGCATGCAATCCCGCAGCCATCAGCGCCTCCGCATAGCTGTCGTAGGCATTGGCGCTTGCCGGGAACAGCAGCGTATTCATCTTAAAAACTTCCAGCGCCAGTTCCACACGGTTCCCGAACCCGGACTTCAACAGCAGCTGGTAGCCCAGCTCATTCATTTCATGCTCATAAAAATACCAACCAGGGTCCGTTTTCAGTTCGTTGAACTTACATGCGGCCTGGTGTGCGCCTTTCTGTACAAGCATCATCCCATATGCTCTCACCAGCGATCTTTGCAACGGAACAGCGGATGGCTTCTTCCCGTCGAGCACATTTGAAATGGCAAGGAACCTTCGGAAAAAATCCGGAACGTTCCTGTTTTCATACATGATATAAGTAATGCTGTCCGTCAGGTTTTTGAAAAGTATGGTGGTCAGGCCAACGAGGCTGCCATCGTGCCAAACGGCGAACTGGCCCTGAGCGTTTTTTTCATTGACGTTCCAGCCAAGCGTGTAGGTTCTGGATCCGCCGGTGAAAAAAAGTTTTCCGTTTGCCAGCGTTACCGGCTGATACATTTTTCTTAAAAGCTCAGAAGGCAGCAGCTTCCCGCTGTTCAGGGCATTGTCGAACAACACCATATCCTGCAGTGTGGATACCACATTGTTATCCCCCTGCGTACCGCCCAGCGGAAATCTGTATAGATCTTACGGTCGGTGACGGAGTCCGTATGACGGAATACCGTATCGTAAAAGGTTGGCAGGAAGTAACGTGGTGTATTAGGGCCAATGCGGCCGCGGACGTAGGTGTTCTTCATTCCCGCTTTCCTGAAAACGTTCTGCTGCATATAATCTGCAAACGTCGTTCCTGTTACTTTCTCCACCAGCATCGCGAGCAATATAAAATTGAGATTGTTATAAAAGTGCTTCTCGCCCGCATTGGCCAGTGCAGGCGGTTTCAACGCTACAAGGTCTTCATAAATCTTCCGGTTCGAAAGTATTTCGCCGGGATGAGCCCTGATATATGGTTTTTCAAACTGGTCCGCCTCCGGAAGCCCGGACGTATGCGACAACAACTGGCTAACGGTGACTGCGGGATAAGGAAAGTCCGGCAGATACTGTACAAGCGGATCATTCAGCTTCAGCTTGTTTTTATGCACCAGCTGAAGAACCGCTATCGCGGTAAATGGCTTGGAAACAGAGGCCAGGTTGAACCGGGCCGTATCCGTATTAAGCACGCCGGTTTCGAAATTGGCATATCCGGCAGCACGGTGATACACAACCTGCCCTTTTTGCACGACGGTAATACCGCCATTGAAAATGCCATGATTGTGCCATGTATTGATCATACTGTCTACCTGGGCACGTTTATGCGCTGGAAAGGCCGGTGGGCTTTGCGCCAGGCAGCATAAGGCCGGTAGCAGAAAGGCGATCAGCATTACATTTCTCATCTTAAAAAATGTTTGCCGTAAGATACTGGCAACGCTGATGCAGGGGATGGAAATGGGATGAACCGGGCTGAAGATGGGGCGAACTGGAATTTTCCCGTTTCAAAAACAGGCAAAAAAACCCTTCCGGCGTTTTTTCCGAACAAAATAAAACCTGAAATTGTAGAATAACGTTGCGGATACATGTAAACAATATAAAACCATGCAATATCAACACAAGCTGATCGGGAAAGCTATAAAGCACTACAAATACAATGAACCGGCTGATGTGAAGAAAGCGGCGGAGGAATATCTTGAAGACTACCAGTTCAGCTATAAGAACTACAAAAAGAACAAATACGATTTCAGCACGTTCTACGGCACCCTTTGCGGGCTGCCGGAAGCCACTCACAGCGCCGCCAAAAAAATGCTGTGGCAGGGAAATGACCAATGCTGGAAATATTTTGAGCGTACCGCCTTATTCTGGACCATATCCCATTTCAACGACGAGTGGCTGGATCATCTGAAGGACGCGTACCAATACGCTCTGTATGTGGAGCGGAACGACCTGCTGGAGCTGCTCATCCGGAAGACGCTGGATTACCTGGCCCTTGAGGCGTATAAAACAAGCAGGGAACATAAGAAACAACCTGTTTATCCTAGTACTTATCTCGTCCATTTCCTCGTGGGAAAATGGCTGGGAACGAACCCGGCGCTTGAGCAGGTGCTTGGGTTTGGAAAAGGTTACGGCATCTACCAGCCATTGATAGACAACTGGGACGATTATAC
>CBFHAF010000492.1:0-4296 GCA_965653435.1 uncultured Chitinophaga sp. | reverse complement strand
GGGAAATCACAAAGCAACGGGAAGAAGGTACTCTTCGTCGGCAGAGACGGCGGGGGGGATGCGATTGTCGCCAAGCGTCTAAAGCAGGTGCACACGCAGGCCAGCGCCATCACTTTCCTGAGCGCGCCCGGGCAGGCGTATACGGACGGGATGCGTTTCGTGCAATATTACTTCGGCCTGCCGCTGGCCATGATCGTGATCTGCATCTTTTTCGTGCCCATCTTTCACCGGCTGAAAGTGATCACTGCGTACGAATACCTGGAGCAGCGCTTCGACCTGAAGACCCGCGCGCTCACCAGTTTCCTGTTCCTGCTGCAGCGCGCGCTCAGCACCGGTATCAGCATCTATGCGCCCAGCATCATCCTTTCCTCGCTGCTGGGCTGGAATATATACTACACCAACCTTTTCATGGGCGGGCTGCTCATTATCTACACGATGTACGGCGGCACCAAAGCCGTGTCGTACACCCAAAGCCTGCAGCTGCTCATCATTTTCTCGGGCATGTTCTTCGCCGGCTGGATGGTGATGCACCTGCTGCCAAACGATATCGGTTTCTCCGAAGCCCTGCACGTATCCGGCAAAATGGGCAAGCTGAACGTGATCGTGACGGACTTCGACCTGAACGACCGCTACAACATCTGGAGCGGTGTGATCGGCGGGTTCTTCCTTGCACTGTCTTATTTCGGAACGGACCAGAGCCAGGTAGGCCGTTACCTTACCGCCAAAACGCTTACGGAGAGCCGGATGGGGCTGCTTATGAACGGGCTCGTGAAAGTGCCCATGCAGTTCCTCATCATGCTGATAGGCGCGCTGGTGTTTGTATTTTACCTGTATTTCCGCGCGCCGATCAACTTCAACCAGGGGCTGCTGAACAAGGTGCATAATTCCGAATACGCCCCAGAAATGCAGGTGCTGGAGCAGCGGTACGATTCCCTGTCCGCGCAGAAGGCAGCTTACGTGAAGACACTTGCCGCTGCGCTGAAAACGGAGAATGAAGGCGAGATCGGAAAACTGAAATCTTCCCTGGAAGCCGCGGAAACGGCTGGAGACACCGTGCGCGCGCAGGCGGGCAGGCTGATCAAAAAAGCCGACCCGCTGGCGGAAGTGAACGATACCAATTACATTTTCCTGCACTTCGTGGTGAACAACCTGCCGAAAGGCATGGTGGGCCTGCTCATCGCCATCATATTCCTCGCCTCCTGGGGCAGCATTGCGGCAGCGCTCAATTCGCTGGCCAGCACCACGATGGTAGACATCTACCAACGCATGATCCGCCCGGATGGCACGGACGCCCAGAACCTCCGCGCCTCCAAAGCCTGGACGCTCTTCTGGGGCATTTTCAGCCTGGCCGTGGCCCAGTTCGCCTCCGGCCTCGGCAGCCTTATTGAAGCGGTAAACATCCTCGGCTCACTATTCTACGGCACCATCCTGGGTATTTTCGTGACTGCATTCTCCATGAAGTTCGTAAAGGGCCACGCCATTTTCTGGGGCGCCCTGCTGGCGGAAGCTTTCGTCATCTTTATCTACCTGAGCGAATACGTGTCGTTCCTCTGGCTGAACCCGATCGGCTGCGGGTTGGTGATGTTCTTCGCAGGGCTATGGCAGGTGTTTGAAAACCTCGCAGCAGGAAAGAATAAAATCCAACGGTAATATCCGCCGTCATCGCGGAGAACGGCAACGTTAAGCGGGCCGGGCGGCGAAGCAATCCACGGGCCTTGCCTGGCAACGCCAGCCATCTTAACGTCTGCCGGCATTAAACAAACGGATAATCATTTATAAAATAACCGCATCATTTTGTATATTTTGGGTTTCAACAAGATATGGCAATATGATCGCGTTCCTTACCTCCATGATCCTATTCGTGCCCGCGCATATCACAGCGCAGGCGCAACCGCCGGTGGCCGTGATCGAAAGAATGCACCCCGGCCTCGATGCAGTGGTGGACCTGAAAGCAAAGATCGACATAATTGCTGACGGCTTCGAATGGGTGGAAGGGCCTGTCTGGATCGAGAAGGAGAAGATGCTCCTGTTCTCGGACGTTATGCGGAACAGCATTTACAAATGGACCGCGCAAAAAGGCGCCACCTTATACCTGAAACCTTCCGGCTACACACAACCCGCGCCAAGAGGCGAAGAGCTGGGTTCCAACGGCCTGGCCGTAAATGCGCAGGGCCGGCTGGTGCTTTGCCAGCATGGCGACCGCCGCCTGGCGGTGATGAATGCGGCCACGGCCGATCCGCAGCCACAATTCACAACTTTGGCAGGTAGCTACAACGGCAAAAAATTCAACAGCCCCAACGACCTCGCCATCAAAAGCAATGGCGACATCTATTTTACAGATCCGCCCTACGGGCTGGAAAAAGGCCCGCAGGACCCTGCCAGGGAACTTTCATACCAGGGAGTGTACCGGGTTGCAAAGAACGGGGCCGTTACTTTACTCACCGACAGTCTTACCCGCCCCAACGGCATCGCCTTTTTTCCCGGCGAGAAAAGCCTTCTCATCGCCAATTCAGACCCGCAGCAGCCGCATTGGTATATCTACGATCTCAACGGACAGGGAGGCCTCGTTAACGGGCGCATATTCTTTAACGGAACGGCGATCTTTCAGAAAGAGCCCCGCAGCCCCGACGGTATCAAGATCAACCGGAAAGGGATCGTGTTTGCGCCCGGTCCCGGGGGCGTATGGATCATCGATAAAGAAGGCAAAGCGCTGGGCAGGATCAAAACGGGCATCATTACTTCCAATTGCGCTTTTACCGCCGACCAGCGAACATTATTCATCACAGCCGATCACTGCGTGCTGAAAGTAGCTTTAAAATAAAAACATCATGCCGGTATACGAACAGATCACGACCCATAAGATCATCGCCATTCTCAGGGGCGCGCCTCCCGCGGATGTTGTGCAGATCGCAACCGCCCTGTATGAAGGCGGCATCCGGCTGCTGGAGATCACCATGAATTCAGAAAAGCCTTTGCAGGCGATAGAAGAAGTGGCCGCAAAGCTGGGCGATACGATGATCATAGGAGCGGGCACCGTGCTGGACGCCGCAACGGCAGCAGATGCCGTGAGCGCCGGCGCGCGGTTCATCCTTTCGCCGATAGTGAAGGAGCAGGTGATCGCCGCCACAAAAAAACTGGGCGTGGTCAGCATTCCCGGGGCTTACACCGCCACGGAGATCTACACGGCCTGGGAGGCCGGCGCCGATATCATCAAGGTATTTCCCGCTACTTCGCCTGCATACATAAAAGATATCGCCGGGCCGCTGCCGCACATCCCGTTATTGCCGACGGGGGGCATCACGCTGGACAATATCAGCGCCTATCTTAATACCGGCGCCGTTGGATTCGGCGTTGGCAGCGCGCTGGTGAATGCCAGGCAAAAGATCACCGCTGCAGGCATAGACCAGTTACGGGAGCTTGCCCGCCGGTTTGTACAAGCCGTTCACGCATAAAAAACAGGATAATGAAGATCAAGAGCTATGAACTTTTCCAGGTGCCGCCACGCTGGCTTTTTTTGAAGATCGAAACCGATGAAGGCATCACGGGCTGGGGCGAGCCGGTGATAGAAGGCAGGGCCGCCACCGTGAAGGCGGCCGTGGACGAGCTGATGGAATACCTTGTAGGAAAAGACCCGCTGCCCATCGAAGACCACTGGAACGTGATGTACCGCGCCGGCTTCTATCGCGGCGGCCCCATATTGATGAGCGCCCTCGCGGGTATCGACCAGGCGCTGTGGGATATCAAAGGGAAATACCACAACGCGCCCGTGCACCAGCTGCTGGGCGGCAAAGCGCGCCATTCCATGAAAGTATACTCCTGGATCGGCGGCGACCGGCCCGCAGACGTAGGCGCGGCCGCACGCCAGATGGCGGACCAGGGTTTCCTGGCGGTGAAAATGAACGCAACGGAAGAGCTGCAATACATAGACAGCTACGATAAAATAGACCAGGCAGTGGCCCGCATTGCCGCAGTGCGCGAGGCTACGGGCCCGGCATTCGGCATCGGCATCGACTTTCACGGGCGCGTGCACAAACCCATGGCCAAGCTGCTGGCGAAAGAACTGGAGCCGTTCCGGCCCATGTTCATCGAAGAACCGGTGCTCCCCGAAAACAACGAAGCCCTCAGGGAGATCGCCAATCACGTAGCTATCCCTATTGCAACCGGGGAACGGATGTTTTCCAAATGGCAGTTCAAAGACCTGCTCACAGCCGGCGTTGCGGACATCATCCAGCCGGACGTTTCGCATGCCGGGGGCATTACGGAATGTAAAAAGATCTTTTCCATGGCGGAGGCCTT
>CBFHAF010000491.1:0-4298 GCA_965653435.1 uncultured Chitinophaga sp. | reverse complement strand
GTTCGAGGTGGAGAGCTTCAAAACGGAACTGGCGGGTATTCCCCACCGGCACCACGATTTCCAGATTTTGTGGTTCACCCGGGCGTCCGGGGATCATATTGTGGACTTCGTGACCTATGAGCTGAAAGACAATATGCTCTTCCTGCTGAGGCCGGGGCAGGTGCACCAGTTGCCTGCAAGGGGCATCTACGGGTTCAGCATCACATTTACCGAGAAGTTCTATTTTACCAACAAACACGAACGCGAGACCTTATACGATTTTACGACCCTGTTCGACGATTCGCAGGAGTATGCCCCCATCTTTATCAGCAAGCCGGCGGCGGCAAACCTGGGCATGATCGTCACGCTCATGCTGCAGGAGCTGGCCACGCAGTTCGAAGGCAGCAGCAGCAGTGTCATCAAACATTACCTGAACGCTTTCCTGTTGCTGGCGGAGCGGGAGAAAAAGCACAACGCGGCGAACTCGCCTGCCCTGCTGAACCACGATACGCGCATCATCCAGCTGCGCAGGCTGGTGGAAAAGAATTTCAGGACGGAGCACCAGGCCGGCTTTTACGCGCAGCAGTTTTCGCTCACTCCCAAACGGCTGAACGAGATCACGAGGGATGCCATCAATAAAACGGTAACGGATATGGTGCACGACCGCCTGGTGCTGGAAGCGAAGCGCCAGCTGGCCTTCAGCAACCGGAATGTGAAAGAGATCTGTTACGAACTGGGGTTTGAGGACCCGGCCTATTTCAGCCGTTTTTTCCGGAACCACACCGGTACCTCGCCCCACGAATTCAGGGAGATAATGTTCAAATAATACCAGTTAATCTTCCCTTTGTCCAAACGGGGAGGATAATTGCGAAGTAATTTTACACCACGTTTTAACGGAACCCATGCTTTAGACGCGTTTTTAGGAGAACGCGTTTCTTTATTTGGAAAGGAAAGTAGAAATAAGAAACCGTCCCGAATTTTTCGGGACGGTTTTATTTTTATACAAACAGTATGTAAGGATTGATCACCAGTCTTTCTCCACGCTGCCCGGCGTGCCTTTCACTTTCTTCATCTTGTCTTCCTGCAGCTTCTTTTCCTGCTGTGCAAGGTTCTGCAACAGGCGCTTGGCCTCTTCGGGCGACAGCTTGCTGGGCTTGGGCTGCGGTTGCTGCTGCTGTTCTTTATCCTGCTCTTTTTCGTCCTGGTTTTGTTTCTGGTCCTGTTTCTGCTGGTCTTTTTTGTCCTGGTCCTTTTTGTCTTTCTGGTCTTTCTGTTTGTCCTTGTTCTCTTTATCGTCTTTGCCGCCGCCCTGCTGCTGCTGTTTTTTCAGCATGGCCTGGGCATAGGCGAGGTTGTACCGGGCCTGTTCGTCTGCGGGATTGGCTTTGAGTGAAGCTTTGTAGCTTTTGATGCTTTCTTCCCATTTTTTATCTTCCATGAAAGTGTTGCCGATATTGTAGTTCGCGTCTGCCTTCACATCCTTGCCGGTAGCGGATTTGATGGTATTGGCGTATTGCTGGCGCGCGGCGTCGAAGCGTTTTTGTTCGTAGAGGGAATTGGCGAGGTTGTAATTGCCTTCCACGGATTTGTTGTTCCGTTCCAGCGCCTTTTTATAGCTGGCTTCGGCATCGGCGTACTGCTGCTTTTTGTATTGGGCGTTGCCCTGGCGGATCAGTTTGCTGGTGCCTTCCTGTGCAAACGCGCCCGCCTGTACGGCCAGGAGCGCTATAACGGCGATGGTTATATGAAAAATATGTTTCCTCATGCTGCTTCCGCGGTTTTAAGACCAGGCAATGCTGCGTCGTCTGCTTTTTTCTTCCTGCCTTCCGGTACAAAGAACTCCAGCAATATCAGTATCAGGCAGATGCCCAGGAAGTATTGAAAATAACTGTTGTAATCGGTGAACACGTTTTCGCCGAACTCTTTCTGCTCCATCTTGTCGATCTTGTCCGCCAGCGCATCCACCACCTCGTCTGTATTGTTCATGAGGTGCAGGTACATGCCTTTGCCGGTGGAAGCAAGGCCTTTGAGCGCGTCCTCGTTGAGCTTGGATACTACCGTATTGCCTTCATTGTCTTTTTTCAGCCCGCCTGTTTCAGGATCGGGGAGGGGCGAGCCGGTGGGGGAGCCGATGCCGACGGTGTTGATCACCACGCCGTTTTCCAATGCTTTTTTGGCTTCGTTGATGGCGCCTTCGTTGTGGTCTTCGCCGTCTGAAATAATAATGAGGGCTTTGTGTTTGCGTTCTTTTTTATTGAATGCCTCGTCGGATACGCGGATAGCTTCATCTATCTCCGTGCCCTGGCGGGGAATAAGGTCCGGGGTGATGCTGCCCAGGTACATGCGGGCGGCGGAATAGTCGATAGTAAGCGGCATTTGCAGGTAGGCGTTGCCTGCGAACACGACGAGGCCCACACGGTCGTTGTCCATCTTTTCCATCAGCTTGGTGACCAGCTGTTTGGCGCGCGTGAGCCTGTCGGGCTTGGCGTCCGTGGCCAGCATGCTTTTGCTTACGTCCAGCGCAATGATCACATCCACGCCTTTGCGGGTGATCTTATCCACGCGGCTGCCCTTTTGAAGATTGGCCAGGCCGATCACGCCGAAAAAGAAGGCGGTGAACAGCAGGAGGAACTTGAAAGTGAAAAGCCGGCGCGAATACCCGCTGAAGAGCTTTTCCACCATTACAGGATCGCCTATACGGCGGATGGAGCGGCGCTTCCACCAGGTAACCCAGGCAAAGGCGAGCAGGAGGATGATCAGGAGGACGAACGCCCAGAGGTATTCAGTATGTTGAAATCTTAACATGGTTAAAACAGCAACCCCGGCTCAGGCCGGGGAGCGATTTCAAAAATAATTTTTTTATAACGTATTACAAGGGTGTTTTGAAATGATTTAGGAGTTTTTTAACAGCCGCCTATTTTTCGCCTTTAAAAAAGCCTTCTTCGCTGAGGATGCTGCGGGTAAGTTCCATCCGAAGCCCTTCGATATCAGGGTTAGGGTCTTCAGTTTCGAAGTTCAGCACAAAAAAGGTAGGATGAAGGTTTTCTTCTATCCAGCCTGTCATCCAGCCGATATGTTTATTGCCGGTACGGCCCCAGCCGCCTTTCCAGGCCAGGATGTATCTGGGGGTCTTTTCCTGGATCATCATGCCGCAAACCAGCTGTTGCGCGCGTTTCTGGTAAGGCAACTGGTTGAAATACAGCTGCTTTACAAAACCGAGCTGCTCGTCGGGCGATATCTGGAGGGAGTTATCCAGCCAGAAAGTGTCGATCCTGCTGATCTTTTTGTTGCCGTAACCAACGGAATCCAGCCAGCGTTGCATGGTATCCTTGCCGATGCGGCGGGCTATCTCCTGGAAATACGGCACGGAAGACGCTCGGAAAGCCTCCGCCATGGTCATATCACGGTTCCAGGCGGTGTCCGGCCGGGAAATGCTGTCCCATTTAATGACCATATTGGTATCGCTGGCCGCCCCCGTATGCAGGGCGGTGAGCGCGTTGAATATCTTAAAGGTGGAAGCCGGCGTGAAGCGTTGTTTGGCCCGGTCTATATTATAGACCTTAAATGTGCCCTGCCCGTTGTCGAACATCATGAAAGTGCCTTCCAGCTTATGTTTGGTGAAATATTTCTCCCATTCTTTAGCGTCTTTCACGTTGTTGGGTGAGCAGGCGCCGAAAAGGATGGCGATGGTCAGCAGCAGGCCGGACAATTTCATCAGTATACGTTTTTTGTTGACGGGGCAAAAGTACGGCATGCCGCCATAAAAAAGAATGACGGGCGTTTGTTTCTGCCCGTCATCCTGGAATTTGCCTGGTATTATTTGAACATTTGTAAACTTATCCGCTTCATGCAACCCCCCGGAACCGTAGAATTTCTTCCACAACATGATAGGATCCTCGCAGCTTTTGCTTTGTGCTCACCAAGCTTTCACCAAGCTCTCACCTTCCTCCATCCTTGCTCCAGGGTTCCACGGTAATATCATATCAGTCCTGCCGCGGGGCGGGTGGTACATTTTAAACGGCGGCGGCGGTTTTCAGCACGCCCAGTTCTTTCCCTACCTTGGTGAAGGCGGCGATCGCCTTGTCCAGGTGGGCCTGGGTATGCGCGGCGCTCAGCTGCACGCGGATGCGGGCCTGGCCTTTGGGCACCACGGGATAGAAGAACCCGATCACGTAGATGCCTTCCTGGAGCAGCCTGTCCGCGAATTCCTGGCTCAGCTTGGCGTCGTAGAGCATAACGGGAACGATGGGATGGTCTCCGGGCTTGATGTCGAAGCCGGCGGCGGTTATTTTTTCCCGGAAATAGCGGGTGTTGAATTC
>CBFHAF010000490.1:0-4313 GCA_965653435.1 uncultured Chitinophaga sp. | reverse complement strand
GGCACGGACCTTTGCGCCCCCCTCATCGCCCTGTTCGAAAAAATCACGAGCCTGTTTTCCCGCCGGCCGAAACCCCAGAAATTCAAACCTAAAAAATCACCTCTCCGCGTGGTGCGCAACAACGAGCCCAGCCATGCCTCCCGCCTGGACCAGCTGCTGGACAAGATCAACGAAAAAGGATACAACAGCCTTACCACCGAGGAAAAGACCTGGCTCCGCAAGTACAGCGATGAAAAATAAGCCCCGTTAACATACGATTAACAGCCGGATCCCTCAAATTCGATAGTTTTCTGTCATAATAAGACGGCCCCGATCATGCTGAAGATTTCGTCCTTTCGAAAACCGGGGATCATTTCGTCTATTGTTAAAACAGGCACAGGAGGCATACACGATGAAGCCGCCGTTAAAAGCATAGTGCTCGTCAACACCCTGAGTATCGCGCTCGGAAGCCTGATTTTAGTGATCGGCGCATTGTTCTGGTTCCTCACCCGAAACCTGTTGATCCTCATTCCCGCAACAGCAGAATGCTGCATTGCTTTTTCCGCGTTGGCGCTCAACCGTTACCGCAGGCATACCGCCGCCGCGCTCGTGCTTTTCGGCCTGCAATGCGCCGCCATCCTGTATTTCGGGATCGTACTGGGAGAAGTGCTCATGTTGCAGCTGATGGTCATTTTCCTCGTCGCCGTCGCCTATCTCATCTTCAACAGCCCGCTCATCCGCCGCTGCTGCCTCGGCCTTGCTTTTGCAACACTGGCCACCCTGGAAATATGTTATTTCAACGGCATTTCAGGCCTCATCCCGCTGGGCCATACCACCGGCTTTATTTTCAAATGGTGCGCCATGGCAGGCATGCTGCTGCTGATCATTTTAACGGGCAGGCAATACGTGCGCGGCAGCGATTTCAGGCGCATGTTCTTCTACCAGATCACCCACGAACTGCGCACTCCGCTGAATGCGCTGATGATGGCCGCACAGCTGATCAAACGGGAGCTGCGCTTCAAGCCGGACCTCCGGAACATCGGATCGCTTACGGACCACGTACTTGCAGCGGGCCATTCCGCCGGCGCCATCCTGAGCAACGCACTGGATATGGCCCGCCAGGAATCTGGGAACAACGGCACCGGCAACGAATCCACCATCCGCCTCCGGCCCTTCTTTGAAAATATCCTCCAAAGCCACCGCGTGATCGGCACATACCGTAACATCCTGCTTCGCTTCAATGCCGCAAACATGCCGGAGCTCATTACCTGCGACCCGCATACGCTGCACGCCATCATGGCCAATCTCCTGTCTAACGCTATCCAGTACGGCAACAAGAACAGCGAGGTGCGGGTGGACCTGGAAAGGTCGGGGAACACCTGGCAGATCAGGGTGACCAACAGCGGCGCCGGCATCCCGCAGGATAAGCTGGAGCATATCTTCGAGCCTTTCGTTACACAACGAAACGTACAGGTGGAAGGCACGGGCCTGGGCCTGTTCGTGAGCCGCATCAAAACCATGGCGCTGGGAGGCAACATCGCCGTGAAAAGCACACCGGGGGAATATACCACCTTCACCGTTACCCTCCCCTTCCGCGAAGGCCATTCCGCAGCGCTGGAGGAGGAAGGGCAGGAGGATGTGGACGGCATCTTCAACATGCACGTGCTGATAGCGGACGACAACGATATGAACAACATCCTGCTCGCGAAATACCTCCGCCAGCTGGGCTGCCGCGTAACCATGGCCATCAATGGCCTGGAAGCCCTGCAGCAGGCTGAAATAGAAACCCCGGACCTCATGATCCTCGACTACCACATGCCCGTTATGGATGGAAAAGAAGCGCTGATGCTGGTGAAACAGACCGCCGGGTTGAAGCACATCCCCGTTATCATGGCCACGGGCGACGCGTACCAGGAAACGCAGCAGATACTGATGGATGCCGGCGCGGAAGCCTTTCTCCGGAAGCCGGTCAGCTTCCTGCAGCTGAGCCACACGCTGCAAGCCTGCCTGAAGAAATAAGTACCCGCCTGTTGTAAAAAGCTAAGCCCCGGAGAACCGGGGCCTGATCAGATAGTTTATCAGTAAACGTAAAATCCTGTTTTTGTGGCGGGCCCATAAGGTCCGCGGCAGGCGGCGTTTTACGGCCGTCCTGGTCCGGATGCTTCCACCCGTTGCTGTACAAGGTAATCACGACGGAACCGCCCTCTGGCGGGTTCCCGCTTTTGCAGGCAGCATTCTCTCTATTCTTTCTCCGCAATATTCCCCTGGTAAGAGATCGGTTGTTTGTTCCTCGGCGTAAGATGCAGGGTGGCAGACCCGTCTTTCAGCACATTCAGCACGATCAGGCTCACATTAGTGGAGTTATGAAGCGGGATGCTCACATTCCATCCGCCTCTTTTCCTTTCCTTCACCACGTAATCGATATTGCCTGCTTTAAAATTGAAGCCCACCTGGCTGTAGTCCGTTACGGCCGTATGGCTGCGCCCTACGTAGGGCAGGTTCAGCTGCACACTGTCAGTTTTTATGCGGAAAGTGTAATTCTCCCCTGCCATGGGCACCGAGGTGCCGCCGGGGGCCATTACCGACTGAACGAAGAAAATAAACTGCCTGCCGTCTATCAATTGCTTCACGGCCCGGGCGATGAGGGAATCCCTGAAATATTTGGGACTTTGCGCCCGGGTAACAGATACTGCAAAGAGCAGGCACAAGCCAGTCAGCCAGATTTTGGATGTTTTCACGCATAGGTGTTTTAGGCAAATACAAGATAAGTATAAAATGCCGGAATATGAAAAAGGATTTTGGTGTAAATGCGACGTACGGCATTACTACAAAACATTCTTAACTTTGCGCAGAACCGGCAGCACCGGTTTTGTAAAGCATGAAAACATTCAACGTACCCATCATATACCGCAGCCCGCTGATCTCCGCCATTAAGCAGAAACGGAAACAGCAGGACCGCATGAAGAAAGACTTCAGTCCTACCCTCCTGGATTTCGGCCCGCTCCGCATCCTGCTTGCCCGGCATTTCGGGTTCTGCTACGGGGTGGAGAACGCGATCGAGATCGCTTTCAGGACCGTGGAGGAAAACGAGGGCAAGCGCATCTTCCTGCTCAGCGAAATGATCCACAACCCGCAGGTGAATTCGGACCTGCTTTCGCGGGGGGTACGTTTCCTGATGGATACTTCCGGCAGGCAGCTCATTCCCTGGGAAGACCTGCGGCCGGACGACATCGTGATCATCCCCGCCTTCGGCACCACCCTCGAGATAGAATCCAGGCTGCAATCGCTGGGCATTACCCCCTTGCAGTACAATACCACCTGCCCTTTCGTGGAAAGGGTATGGAACAAGGCCGAGCAGATCGGCGCTAAGGAATATACCGTGATCGTGCACGGCAAGCCGAAACATGAAGAAACCCGGGCCACCTTCTCCCACAGCCGTTCACATACGCCCACCGTGGTGGTGAAGGACATGGCGCAGACGCACCGCCTGGCGGCCTATATCCGGGGCGAGGCGCCCGCGGAGGATTTTTATGAAGAATTCAAAGGCCAGTATTCCGAAGGCTTCGACGTAAGCAAACACCTGGAACGGGTGGGCGTCGTAAACCAGACCACCATGCTCGCGTCTGAAACCCAGGCGATTGCGGATTACGTGAAACAGGCCATCCAGGAGAAATATGCGCTGGCAGACGACCGCATCGCCGAAAGGTTTGCCGATACCCGCGATACGCTCTGCTACGCTACCAACGACAACCAAACGGCCGTGACCGGCATGCTGGAATCCGCGGCGGACCTGGCGATCGTGGTAGGCGGGTACAATAGTTCCAATACTTCCCACCTGGTGGAGCTCTGCGAAGAAAAACTCCCCACCTTTTTTATATCATCCGAGGAAAAGCTCATTTCAAGGAACGAGCTGTTCCATTATGATTTCCATCATAACCAGGAGCTGCACAGCTTCAGCTTCCTGCCGGAAAAGGAACCGGTGACCCTGCTGCTCACCAGCGGCGCCAGCTGCCCCGATGCGATCGTGGAGGCGGTGATCCGGAAACTCCTTTCGTTTTACGGCCTGGAAGAAAAGGTGGATGAAGCAGCGGCGGGGTTCGCTGGCTAATTAATGATCCTTTACGGGTACCAGCGAAGCGGAAGCCGCTTTGACAGGCTGATCAATGATCCTTTACG
Source organism: uncultured Chitinophaga sp. (assembly GCA_965653435.1). GTDB lineage: Bacteria > Bacteroidota > Bacteroidia > Chitinophagales > Chitinophagaceae > Chitinophaga. The sequence continues at coordinate 158 of CBFHAF010000490.1, read as the reverse complement.
GGTACCAGCGAAGCGGAAGCCGCTTTGACAGGATAACTGGCAAATCCTTCTTTTAAAAAAGGTTGATGAAGCAGCGGCGCCCGGCGGTAGCCCGGGCTGCAAATCTTTTTGTGCATCCTCGCCGCTCAGCCATGCGGCGGGGCGGCAGGGACAGTCTC
>CBFHAF010000489.1:0-4318 GCA_965653435.1 uncultured Chitinophaga sp. | reverse complement strand
CATGGCCCGCCAGGGCATGTTCGGCGAGCTGGTACATGCCGAAGGCGCATACATCCACGACCTGCGTGACCTGAACTTTTCCAAAAAAGGTTACCAGGACATGTGGAGGCTTCGCCAAAACGCCGCGCACAACGCCAACCTCTATCCCACGCACGGGCTCGGCCCCATTGCACAATGCATGAACATCAACCGCGGCGATAAGATGGATTACCTCGTATCCATGGCCAGCAACGATTTCATGATGGGCGATATGGCGAAGGAAAAAGCCGCGTCCGATCCGTTCTACAACGAATTCGTGGGCAAGAACTACCGTGGCAATATGAATACCACCACCATCCGCACCGCCAAGGGCAAAACCCTCATGTTGCAGCACGACGTGACCACGCCGCGCCCTTATTCCCGCATCCACCTCATCAGCGGCACCAAAGGCATTGCGTCCAAATACCCAAGCCCCGAGCGCATTGCGTTCGGCCACGGCTGGATCAAGCCTGAAGAGCTGAAGAAATTATACGATGAATACACACCGGAGATCATCCGTAAAATAGGAGAGCTGGCCAAACAGGTGGGCGGCCACGGCGGTATGGATTTTATGATGGACTGGCGCCTGATAGACTGCCTGCGCAACGGCCTCCCGCTGGACCAGGACGTGTACGACGCCGCAGCATGGAGCTGCATCGTTCCGCTGAGCGAAAAATCCATTTCCAAACGTTCTTCCAGCGTAGACATCCCGGACTTTACCCGCGGCGCCTGGAAAACCAACGCCCCCGTGGAACTGACGCTGAAAGGCGGCGGCACTACAGGCGTAATCGGTGTGGAAAAGAAGACCGAGTCCAAACAACTGAGCGTACAATAAGCGTATATAAAACAGAAAAGAGGGCGTTCCGTTCCGGGGCGCTCTTTTTTTTATTCCTCCATCTCCCGGGCAAACTCCCTCGGTGCAAGGCCCGTCACCGTTTTGAACACCCTGTTGAAAGTAGCGATGCTGTTGAACCCGCAGCGGTAGGCGATAGCGGCAATGCTCTCTTCCGCACCGGCCGCCAGCAGCTTGCTGGCTTCGTGCACGCGCACCTCATGCAGGAACTCCACGAAAGTGAGCCGCGTATGTTTCTTGAAATACCGGCAGAATGCCTGCGGCGTCATGTTAGCGTGGCGGGCGATATCGTCCAGCGGGATATCTGTTTCGTAATGTTTCATGATATAATCATAGATCGCGCCGATGCGCAGGCCTTCCTGTTCGTTGACAGCCGCGGGCCTTGCGCCGCTTACCAGCGGTTCGGGGTCTGCAATGCCGCGCAGGTGATGCAGCAGGTGGATGAAAGCCGTGAATTGCAGCGCGCCTTTCGATCTGTCCAGCTCCTGCATGAGGCTGGCAATGGTGGGCACGGCGCGTTCCGGCAGCTTGAAGCCGCGGGGGAATTTATCGATGAAAGCCCGGATCGGTTTAAGTTCCGCCAGGTCAAACACCGGCGCGAGCTTGCCGTTAGGATCGAAGAACAGGGTAAAAGCTTCCGCGGAGGCGCCCTTCTCTTTGTCGCTGCGGAATACATGCGGCTGGTTGCCCGCCAGCCAGAAGATCTCGCCGGGGCGGAAGGCATGCATGCTGTTGTCCGCAACCAGCGTGCCGCTGCCCTGCTGTATCCAGGTGAGCTGAATTTCGCTGTGGCGGTGCAGGTACGGGTAGAAGTAAGGCAGCCGGTCCTTTTGTACAATGATGTTCTTATCCGGCGCTACTGGTATGGTGAACTGCAGAAATTTCATACCTTTAAATTATGCAAAATTTAACCGTTAAAAGAATAGTAATTTTATCAAAGGTTAAAAAGTGAGCAATATTGATCAATAAACGTAACGGGCGCCGCGGCGCTTCCTGTTACTTTTGAAAAAAAAAATTTCCCATGGCCATACAATGGAAAGGGGTATTCCCCGCACTCACTACCAAGTTCACCGCAAACGATGAGCTGGACCTGGACCTGTTCGGTAAAAATCTCGACGCACAGCTGGCCGCAGGCGTGGCGGGCGTTATTATCGGAGGCTCGCTGGGCGAGGCCAGCACGCTCGCTTTGGAAGAAAAAGCAGCGCTGGTGCAGTACGCCGTAAAGCGGCTGGAAGGCAAAATACCCGTAGTGCTGAACATCGCCGAGGGAGCTACGCGCGAAGCGGTGAAACAAACGGCCCTGGCGGAACAATGGGGCGCGGAAGGGCTCATGCTGCTGCCGCCCATGCGTTACAAATCCGATGAACGGGAAACAGTGCAATATTTCAAAGCTGTGGCCGATTCTACAGGCCTGCCCGTGATGCTGTACAATAATCCGGTAGATTATAAAATTGAGATCACTCCCGCGATGTTCGAAGAGCTGGCCGCCTGTGAAAATATCGTGGCGGTGAAAGAATCCACGCGCGACGTCACCAATGTGATCCGCATGCGCAACCGCTTCGGCAACCGCTTCAGCATTCTTTGCGGTGTGGATACGCTGACGCTGGAAGAGCTGGTGACCGGCGCCGATGGCCTCGTGGCAGGGCTCGTTTGTGCTTTCCCTGCTGAAACGGTAGTGTTGTACAACCTCATCAAAGCAGGGCAGATCAAAGAAGCGCTGGAGCTTTACCGCTGGTTCATGCCGTTGCTGGAGCTGGACATCCATCCCAAGCTGGTGCAATACATCAAGCTCGCGGAAACATACACCGGCCTGGGCTCGGAGCATGTTCGCGCACCGCGGCTTTTGCTGGAAGGAGAAGAAAGAAAACGCGTTTCGCAAACCATCGAGCAGGCGCTGAGCACCCGGCCGGATCTCCTCCAGTATGCAGTACCTTCCGTGAGCCCCGCGCTGAGCGAGGAAATGAAGCGGTTGAAACGGATACAATCTTAAGCATTACAAAAAACGAACTATGAACATACACCAGGTCATGCAGCAATCCGCTGGCGCGTTTACGGCATATTCCAAAACCGCTCCGGCGCAACGGGCCATATTCCTGGAAACGATCGCTGCCGCCATAGAAGCCCGGCGTGAAGCGCTTACAACAATCACTCACGAAGAAACGAACCTGCCGGCAGCACGCCTTAACGGGGAGCTCACACGTACGACCGGCCAGCTGAAGATGTTTGCCGGCCTGCTGCGCGAAGGCAGCTGGGTATCGGCGGTGATAGATACGGCAGACGCGGAGCGTACGCCGCCTAAGCCCGATACGCGGAAAATGTCCGTGCCGCTGGGGCCTGTAGTGGTATTCGGCGCATCCAATTTTCCGTATGCCTTTTCCACTGCCGGGGGAGATACCGCGAGCGCACTGGCAGCCGGCTGCACAGTGGTGGTGCGGGCGCATTTCGCGCACCCGCGCACATCGGCCCTCATTTTCGGTGCCATGCAGGAAGCGGTGGATACCTGCGGCCTGCCTCCTCATACCATACAGCATGTAACTACGCCGGGGAACGAAGCCGGGAAAGAGCTGGTGATGCATCCGCTCACCGCCGCCGTAGGCTTTACGGGATCATTGAGCGGAGGCACCGCGCTGATGCGTTATGCATCGGAACGGGCCGCGCCCGTGCCGGTATTCGCGGAAATGAGCAGTATCAATCCTGTGCTGCTGCTGCCCGGCAAGCTGAAAGAAGATGCACCCGGGCTTGCCCGCAAGCTGGCCGCCTCCATTACACTGGGCATGGGCCAGTTCTGCACAAATCCCGGTTTGCTCATCGCAATGGAAGGAGAGGAGCTGAACCTGTTTAAAGAAACCCTTGCAGAGGAGATCGGCAAATTCGCGCCGCAGCCCATGTTGCACGAGGGCATCACCCGCAGCTACGAAACCCGCACGGCAGCAGTGGCCGCTCTGGACGCCGTACGTTCCGTGGCGGAGAATGTAGCCATGATACAAACGGTGGAAGCGGAGAGCTTTATGAAAGATGCGCTGCTCCATGAAGAAATATTCGGCCCTTACTCGCTGATCGTGCAATGCCGCGATGCCGGAGAGATGCAGCAGGTGCTGAACAGCGTGCAGGGCCAGCTCACCGCAACCCTTATGGCAGCCGGGGAAGATCTCGGCCGCTATCCGGATCTGCTGGCAAGCTGCACCCGTATTGCCGGGAGGGTTATCATCAACGAAGTGCCCACCGGCGTGGAGGTATGCGCAGGTATGGTGCATGGCGGCCCTTTCCCGGCTACTTCCGACCCGCGTTTTACTTCCGTGGGCACATCCGCCATCCAGCGCTGGGTGCGCCCCGTTTGTTTCCAGAACTTCCCGGACCACCTGCTGCCCGAAGCCCTGCAAAACGCCAACCCGCTGCGCATCTGGCGCATAGTGAACAATGAATGGACAAATACATGATATCTTATTA
>CBFHAF010000488.1:0-4323 GCA_965653435.1 uncultured Chitinophaga sp. | reverse complement strand
GTGCTAAGGCATCGAGGCCCGTGTCTGCGGTGGGTGTATCGGTAATGTTGAAGGTAATTTTTACCATATGCCGGCAAAGCTATTAATAAATTGCAAGATCAATAAAAATGGTTAAATGAGCCCGGACGGCCTTCAGCTCCGGATGTGGATGTTCAGCGTTATCGTCGGTTATTGCATTCTCCATTCAAGATACAAAAAAGCCGTATGAATCAATCGGTTCATACGGCTTTTTCTGCAAAATGTTAATAGAGTTCCTAGAACTTATACGCAAAGCTGCAGGCGAAATTGCGCTTTCTCTGCGGGTTTACGGACCAATAACCGATGTAGTAGGTTTCGTTGGCGATGTTGTTCACGTTCAGGGTAAAGCGGAAATGATCCGCGTTATAGAACACGCTTGCGTTCAGCAGGGCATAGCTGGGCAGGAAGAACTGGCCGGTCGCGCTGTTGTCTATCACCAGGTATTCGCCGGCGTAGTTGCCGCCGATGCCCAGGCCGAAGTTGCGGAGCGAGCCGTTGCTGAACTTGTAGGTAGCCCAGAGGTTGGCAAGGTCCTGCGGGCCCTGGCCGCCGATAACACGGCCTTTTTCGGCGTAGAAGTCGTTGCCGTTGCCTTCCAGGATCTCTGTTTTATTATGGCTGAATCCTGCCAGCAGGTGCAGGCCCTGCACGGGCTGGGCCGTAACTTCCACTTCAAAGCCTTTGCTGCCTACCTTGCCGCCTTGTATGGGCGTGGCGTTGATAGGGTACAGCACCCTGTCGGACACCTTGATGTCGTAATAGGAGAAAGTAGTCTGCAGCTTATCGGAGAATAAGGTGGTTTTCACACCCGCTTCCCACTGGTTGGCCCGCTCAGGCTTAAATGCCTGGTATTCCCCGGTGGGTGTGCCGTTGTTCAGTACGCCTTTGGGGGCTACGTTGATGAACGCATTCATATAGTTTGCGAAAACGGATACTTTGTTCAATACAGGCTGGTATACGATCCCGAATTTGGGAGACAATGCGAACTGGTCGTATTCGTCGCCTTTGGTCTCTTCCCTGCCGTCGCCGGGGGTATAGAAGTAGTCGGCCCTTAAACTGGCCATCGCGCTCAGGGCAGGTGTAATATTGAGCACGTCGGAAGCATAAGCGCTGTAAGAGCTGTTTTCGTTGTGGGATAAAGTGGCCGGCAGGGTTTCCAGCACCCTTCCTACGGATTCTTTGGTCAGGTAGATCGGGTTGTCCGGATCATTATGCTGTATATCGCCCCAGGGCGTCACTTTCATGATAACGCCGGCACCGGTGCTGTTGTCTGAAATATTGCGGTGGTAGAAGTCCAGCCCTACCAGCACCCGGTTCCGCAGGCTGCCGATCTTGAAATCGCCGTTGAAGTTCTGCTGGATATCCGTGGTGATAACGGTCTGGTCCTGGTTGGTCAGGGCATAATCGAACCATTCATCGCCGCCTTCATAATCCCAGATATAGCTGTAGATGCCTTTGGACCGTACGTTCGCGCGGGAAACAACTGTCTGGGAGGTCCACTGGTCTGACAGCTTGTACACCATCTGGCCCTGTATGTTCAGGCGCGGGTTGCGGATGGTGAGGTCGTTGCTGGTAAAAGACAGTTTGTCGTTCAGCCCGAGCTCCCGGAGATTTTTGAATACGAGCGGGGTGGCGCGGTCTGAATGGAAGAACACCGGCGGAACGGCCCTTTCTTCTTCCAGTATTTCCGCCATCAGGCTGAAGCTGAGGCGGTCGTTCACTTCATAGCTGAGCGAGGGCGCAACGAAGAAGGATTTCTTGAAGCCTGCGTCCTGGAAGTGGTTTTCGGAATGATAGGCCGCGTTCACGCGCAGTGCGATCTTTTCTGTCTTGCTGAGCGGGGTGTTCACATCGGCGGTGAGCCTGTTGAGCCCATAGCTGCCGAAAGTGTATGCCACTTCGCCGCCAAAGCCGTAATAAGGCTTTTTGGTGATGGTGTTGATCATACCGCCGTAGCTGTAAAAAGCGCCGCCGAACAGCGTGCCGGAGGGCCCCTTGATCACCTCGATGGATTCCACGTTGGCGGGGTCGAGGTTGCCGTTTACGATGCCGGGCAGGCCGTTAGACAGTACAGGCTGCGCATCGAAGCCGCGAAGCGCGAAATACGCCGCCCCGTCTGTAGCGCGGCCGGTAGATTCCCAGGTGCGGGTAATGCCCGGCACATTGCGGAGTGCATCGTCGTACGTGGTGATGTTCTGCTGCTTCATCAGCTCTGAAGAAACGGTGTTGTACACCTGCGGGTTCTCCAGGTTCTTCAGCGGCATTTTAGCCACGATGGTATTTTCTTTGGTAGGAGGCCTGGTGGAAACGATCACTTCCTGCAGCTGGGCTGAATTGGCGTTCAGCACAAAATCCACCTGCTGCGTTTCGCCCGCCGCCACGCTGATCTGTTTTACCTGCGAAGCAACGGATACGGCAGAAACCTTGAGGTTCCAGGCGCCGGGTTTTACGTTCTTGATGAGGTATTCCCCGTTCTCGTTGGTTATAGCGCCCCATTTGGTTTGCTCGATCCTTACCGTCACATTCGCGGCGGGCTTGCCGTCGCTGGTGGTGATGGTGCCTTTCACGAAGGCGCTCTGCGCAAATAATGCGGTGACGGAAAAGAGGAAAGTGCAAATGAGTAGTAGCCTTTTGGTCATTGGTTGTCGTTCTTGTGGTGTTAAATAAGAGACGGCAAAGGTCAAGCGACGAAAAGGGAATGATTTTCGAATTTGGGAAAATTTTTGAAGAAGGAGGGAAGATGACATTGGTATGACACGAACCGTTGGGGATATCCTTATTTTTTTCGTGGTCAAACCCATAAATTTGCTCCGAAAACTGATCGCCAAAATTGTCCCGGGTATTTTCCGGCCACGTTGATTTCGCTGCTCACAGTTCACTTTCATTTCACATTGAGTTAATATTGATTCCGGATATTGCACACCAGACCAATCAACTTTATGTTGGATCCACTCACTAAAGCCTTTACTGATCTCGTTGCAGAAAACAGGGAAAGCGAAGCCTACCAGCTGCTTTACAGGCATTACCACGCCACGCTGCTGGACTTTTCGGCCGCTTACCTGAAAGCCCGCGAACCGGCGGAAGAGATCGTGAACGATGTGCTGCTGAAGGTCTGGCAGATGAAAGGCAACATCGTGCAGATAAGCAATCTCCGCGCTTATCTTTTCACCGCTGTAAGGAATGCCTCGCTGGACCAGCTGGCCCGCCTGAAACGCGAGCAGCGCCTGCTTTCCGGTATTCCCCTGCGGGATCCCGCCGCAGAGGATCCCGAAAGCCTGGTGATATCCATGGAGCTGTACGACTGCATCCGCAACGCCATCAACGCCCTGCCGCCCCGCTGCCGGCAGATCTACGAAATGGTGCGGCTGGAAGGGATGCGCAACAAAGACGTTTCCGAAAAGCTGAACATCTCCGTGAACACCATCGACGTGCAGCTGGCCATCGCCCTTAAGCGGCTGGTGAAAGCGGTGAGCACATTCAACAGGGAGCGCACGTTTTCCAAAGAGGTCTGAATATTCTCTTCCGTAGCGGGATTCCCAGCCCGCTAAAAAATCTTCATTTTTTTTTGTTTCCCCTTAGTAGAATGGAACGGCTTTCCGGTCTTATAGGAAACCGGTACACTTACCGGCATCCTTTATGAACCAAATGAAAGATTCCAACAGGATATGGGTATTGATGGGCAGGCAGCTGTCCCACGCCATTACGCCTGCAGAGGAGAAGGAATTAAAAGAACTGCTTACGCAGGACCCCGAGCTTTGGTATTCCTATGAGCTTATACAGGCGGTGAACAACCTGGATAATGTTACCAATGAATTTATAGACGAGATCAAACAGCTGCTGGACGGGCCGGCCGAGCCGGAAAAACTGAATGCCATCCTGAACAGCAGGCTGGAAGACGTGCGCGAAGAAGCACCCGGGCCCCTGCGTGTAAGGAGATACAGGCCCTTTGTTCGCATTGCCGCCGTAGTAGCCGGCCTGGCCGTTACCACCTGGGCCGGGCTCACTTTCCTGAAGCCTTCGGGGCAGGCGCTGGTGAAGCAGGGCATGAACGAGATCGTGGCGCCGCATGGCTCCAAAACACAGATCACGCTGGCAGACGGTACGGAGATCTGGCTGAACGCAGGCAGCAGGCTCAGGTATCCCAAGAACTTCAGTCTTGAGCACCGCGAAGTATCACTGTCGGGAGAAGCGTTCTTCAAAGTAAAGCACAACGACCTGCATGCCTTCGTGGTGCACACGCAGGAAGCCGATATACGGGACCTCGGCACTTCCTTCAACGTAAAAGCATATGCAGGTGCCACCACC
>CBFHAF010000487.1:0-4334 GCA_965653435.1 uncultured Chitinophaga sp. | reverse complement strand
GATTGGTATTGACAGGCACCGAGATCAAATCCATCCGGGAAGGAAGGGTGAGCTTCAACGACAGCTTTTGTTATTTTTCCAAAGGCGAGCTGTATGTAAAAAGCCTCCACATCGCCGAATACTCCCACGGCACCTACGCAAACCACGACCCCATGCGCGAACGGAAGCTGCTGCTGCAGAAAAAAGAGCTGAAAAAGATGGAAAAACGGATGCAGGAAAGAGGTTACACCATCGTTCCCCTCCGGATATTCATGACAGAGAAAGGGCTGGCTAAAATGGAGATAGGGCTCGGCAAAGGTAAAAAGCTGCACGACAAACGCGATTCCATCAAGGCCCGCGAAGTGGACCGCGAACTGCGCCGGAATTTTAAGATATGACCCCGTGCCGCCGGCTTTTCGTATTTTGTTAAAACCTTCTTAATTTCCCGCTTGTTATCCATATAAATTTTTCTGGCTTGCCATTTGCCTGTTGAAACCTGTAAACACAGCTATATGAATACATATCTCCGCTACCTATCCCTTGCAGTGCTGGCTGTTATCCTCTTCTCGTGCAAATCAGGTGAAAAATTATATAACCAGGGCCGGTACGACGATGCCGTGAAAGCCTTCGTAAAAAAGCTCCAGCGCCGCCCTGCGGACGCTACTTCCCTCAGCCTGCTGCCCCAGGCCTACAACGCCGCCATGGAATTCCATGAGGGCCGGGCCAAACAAGCCCTCGCTTCCAACAACGAACTGAAATGGGAAAGCGTGAAGAACGAGTACCGCGCCATGCAGGCCCTCTACAACATCATCCGCTCCGCCCCTGCCGCCAATGCGGTCGTGAAACCGAAGGATTATTCCTCCGCTATTACCGGCGCGCTGGAAAACGCCGCCGAAGCCCGCTACGAACGCGGTGTGCAGCTGCTGGAACGCCGGGATAAGCTCAGCGCGCGCCAGGCTTTCGATGAATTTGACGCCGCCCTCCGCCTCACACCCAATTATAAAAATGCCAAAGAGCTCCGCGACCAGGCTTATGCCATCGGCCTGGTAAACGTGGTGATCAGCGAAATAGAAGTGCGCTCGCCTTATTACCAGTTCACTGCAGACCAGTTCCGCGACGCGCTGGTGCGCAACCTCCAGTCCCGCAACATCAACACCTTCGTGAAATTCTACGACGAACGGATGGTGCGCAACGACAACGACTTCCGCCCGGACCAGTACATGGAAATGCGTTTCATCGATTTCATCGTGGGGCAAACATATGTGGACCGTTACACCCGCGACGTTTCCCGGGTGATACAGGTGCCCGGCAACAGGAAAGACAGCACCGGCAAAGCCATTATGGTAGACATCACCGTGAAAGCGACCCTCTATATCACCACCAAGACCGTGGCCTCCAACGGCGTGCTGGACTACCGGATCGTAGACGTGGATAATAACCGCGTGCTGCGGCAGGACAGGGTGCCCGGCTCCTTTACCTGGCGCAACCAGTTCGGCACCTACCGTGGCGACCAGCGGGCGCTCAGCGACGAAGACAGGCGGCTGATGGGCGGCCGTGACATTCCTCCCCCGCCCCCGCAAGACCTGTTCATGGAGCTGACGAGGCCTATCTACGACCGGCTGGCCACCGACCTGCAATCTTTTTACAGCCGGTATTAGGGGAGGCAAACAGCGTCCCTTTCCAAAACTGTTTGGATAAAAGCTAACCTTTACACAGGAAAATTGTTATACATCAAAACCCATGACATGAAAAGAATCCTGACACTGTGCCTGGCGCTGGCCGGCATGGCTTACCTGGCCGCCTGCTCCAACGCCAACAAGGCCGGGGGCACCAATAACGAAGCCGAGCTGTATAAAACCTGGAGACTGGTGGAAGTGAACGGCGAAACCATCGATACCACGGGCATTCCCAAACCCCTCGAATTCACCTTCGAAAGAACGGACAGCCAGTTCAGCGGCTCCGCGGGCTGCAACAGGATCTTCGGGAAGTTCACCCTTACCGCGCCCGACAACATCAGCTTCCCCGGCCTGGCCGCCACCCGGATGGCCTGCCCGGATATGAGCATAGAAAGCAAGTTCCTCGACGCCAGCAACAAAGTGAACAAATGGTCCATCCGCCAGGGCATGCTGGTACTGAGCCAGGGAGATACCGCCCTGCTGCGTTTCAAAGCGAAATAACACCCGGAAGACATAAATGTGAAGCGGCTGCCTGTTAAGGGCAGCCGCTTTTTTTATAGGTTAGAAGCAGCATTTCATATTCCTTATTCCAGCACGGCCTGGTGGCTTTGCCACAGCCTGCTGTACAGCGCGTTATTCTCCAGCAGCTGGCGGTGCGTGCCTTCTTCGGCCATTGTTCCCTCCTGCAATACCACGATCTTGTCCGCATTCACTACCGTGCTCAGCCGGTGTGCGATCACGATGATGGTTTTCCCTTCGTCGCGCAGCTGCTGCATGGCGTCCTGCACGTATTGGTCAGACACAGAGTCCAGCGAAGAGGTCGCTTCGTCCAGTATCAGTATTTCGGGATCGCGGTACAGCGCCCTTGCAATGGCGATGCGCTGCCGCTGGCCGCCGGAAAGGTTTACGCCGTGCTCGCCCAGGAGCGTGTTAAATCCTTCGGGCAGCTTTTCGATGAACTGGATAATGCCCAGCTTCGCGGAGATCTGCAGCACACGCTGCATATCCGGCTCAAATTCGCCTACGGCGATATTTTCCATGACGGTGCCCGCAAAAAGATCGATCTGCTGCGGCACTACGCTCACCTGTCTGCGCAGGCTCTCGTGCTCGATGTACCGGATGTCCAGGCTGCCGATGTGGATGCTGCCTTCGCGAAGCGGGTACAGGTTTTGCAGAAGCGCCATAAGCGTGGATTTACCGGACCCGCTTTCGCCTACTATCGCGGTGATCTTCCCTTTCTGCAGCTTCATGCTGAAGTTCCGGAACACTTCCACCCGCGTGCCGTACCGGAAGCTCACGTTCTGGAACACGACGTCGCCCACCATGGCCTTTTGCAGCGCCACTTTGTTCGCACTTTCCTCCTGCTCAAGGTCCATGATCTCGAACAGGCGGTCTGCCGCAATGAGCGCGTCCTGCATGCTCCTGTTGGCGCCGATGAGGCTCATGGCCGGCCCCGTAAAATACCCGATGATGGCGTAGAAGCTCAGCAGCTCACCGGGGCTCAGCTGGCGGTCCATTACAAAATATGACCCCGCCCATAGCAGGATCACCACGAAAGCGCTGGTCACGAACCCGCCGGCATTGCCGATGTACAGGTTGGTGACCGATGCGGAATAGATGGTTTTGAGCAGGCGTACAAAACGTGTTTCGGTTTTCAGGTTCGAAAATTCTTCCAGGCCAAAGCGTTTGATGGTGGACACGGAATTGAGCGATTCCACCAGCTGGCTGCCCAGCTCCGCGTTATCTTCCATCAGCCTGCGCTGCATCTTTTTATTCACTTCGTTGCTGATCCAGTAAATGACCGCGTACACGGGCAGTATGGCCAGCACGATCAGCGCCAGCTTCCAGTAGTAGGTGAACATCAGGCCGAAGGAGAACAGCACGATAAATACATTCACCACCAGCCCGATGGCTACATCGTTGATGAATACACGGATCTTCACCGCGTCGTTGATGCGGGAAGTGATCTCGCCCACGCGCATGGTGTCGAAGAACTGCTGGGGAAGGCGCAGCAGGTGCTTGTAATAGCCGAGGATCAGCCTTGCATCTATCTGCTGGCCGGTTTTAAGGGCGAACACGCTTTTGAGCTGGCCGATGAACAATTGCAGCACAAGAATAAGCAGCATAATGATGCCCAGCAGGTTAAGCAGGTTCTTATTACCTTCCACGAGCACATTGTCCACTATTTTCTGCACGTAAATGGAAGTGGACAAGCCCAGTATGGTATAGATGATCGCGCCGAACAGGGCCTGCAATACCACGGACCGGTGCGGCCTGAGCAGGAACCAGAAACGCGCGAGATGCGATGTTTTTTCGTTCCCCGGCCGGAAATCTTCCCCCGGCAGCAACAGCACCAGCACATTGGTCCATATTTTTTTGAACGCATCGTGGGTGAGGGAATGATACTGCCCGTCTGCCGGGTCCATCACCACTACATGCGTTTTGGTAACGCGGTAGATCACCACGAAGTGGTGAAGCTGCTCACGCACGATCACATGCGCAATGGCCGGCTTGGGGATATTGAACAGCGCCTCGAAGGGGCCTTTCACGCCTTTGGCCTGGAAGCCCAGCTTGGTAGCGGCTTCCACCACACCCAATACATTTGTGCCTTTGCTGTCTGTTGCGGCCATCTGCCGGATGCGGGCCACGGGAAGCTGCAGGTTGTGATATGCTGCAATG
>CBFHAF010000486.1:0-4338 GCA_965653435.1 uncultured Chitinophaga sp. | reverse complement strand
CCGCGTTTAAGCAGCGCATGAAATTGATATCATCCCATACATTGCCCGAGGTAGACTGTGGCGGCATGAGCATGAAGGAGGCGGGTAGCTTGTTTATTTCCGCCAGAGCTTCGTGCATAGCCACATGATCCTCATAGTCATAAATTTCAGCGCGGTTCTTTTCCTTCCACCAGGCCATCAGCCTGCCATGCCCCCAGCTTTTCAACTCCGCCGGTGTTAAGGCACGGTTGCCACTGCTGCGCCAGTAAGAATGTGCGTCGATCTGCCACCGGCCGCGGCTGAACGCGGTTTTGTCGTGTGTAACCGGCTGATCCGCATATGCATCTGCCGTGCTGGTAGGCTGTTTGCGGAACAGCCAAATCTTTTCCGGTATGCCGGCGCCCATCTTCGTGCTGTCTTTGCACATCTCCGACCATCCAAGGCGGTATGTTTGGTTATTCTCCCGTACCACGTCCGTGTTTACGTAGTGATATCCAATACAATAAAAGCCTGCACCCTCGAATGCGTCAGCGGTTTTGTCTGTGAATCTTTCCAGCGTAGAGAACCCCCGACCGGTGACACTACCGTAATGGATCCGATCCTTCGTGTGGATGGCCGCAATCCGGCCGGGTTTAAGCACGCGAAGCATTTCAGGTATGAGGAAGCCCATCTGTTCAAAGAAGGCTTCGTCGGTCTGGTTGTGGCCGAAATCGTTGTATAAGTGCGTGTACTCGTAGTGATTGCCGAACGGGATAGATGTCAGCAGCATATCCATGCTGTTGTCAGGCAGGCGCCTTATTTCGTGAACGCTGTCGGAGTTCACCAGCGTGAAGAATGAGCCCTTCCATTCCTTCCGGGCGGTCATAAACGACCGTTTTTTTTCTTCAAGGTACTGGGATTGATTCAGGCCATATTTCTTGATCATGGCCCGCATTCTTTCCCGTTCCTCATTGTGCTTTGCCCATTTTTTAAGCAGCCGCTGCAAGCGGGTACGCTCCTGATCGGTGAAAATGATATGTATATTCACCTCGAACTGCTGACCGTACCGCAGGATCCTGCGGATGGCTTGGTAGAAGATTTCAAACTTATCATCTATGCCGAGGAAGATGGCGTTGTGGCAGAACTTCTGAAAGTTGCACCCTACTCCAGATATTTCCGGCTTCGTAGCAAGGCGCTGGAGCTTTCCAGTGCTGAAAGACACCACGCGCTGTTCCCGCAATTCCCAGCTCTGTGTACCGTAAATATCTCCGTAGATGCCCGGCGCGATCTTGTTCATCGGCTCATATGTGGCATTTAAGGCACGGCGTTCATCTTCGAGGTGGTGCCAGAGAATAAAGTGTTCATTCGGCGTTTCCTCAACAATCTCAACTGCCTTTTTCAACCGCTGTTGAATACTGGCCTTCTTAACCGCGGCGGCATCCTGTAGTGAGAATGCGGTATTTGGCAGGGCCTTATACTGCCCATCTCTTTCCTTTGTTACCTGGCCATCCGCTGCCGGCGATGCTACCTCATGGTAGTGCACCTTCATTTCAGGTAGCGCATAGCCTTCATCGGGATACCCGAGGTCTGATGGAGATGAAAGCCAGATGGACCAGCTATGCACCCACAACCAGAAATCATCAGCATGTTGCGGGTGGAGGGTGAGGTCGCCCGCCTTCTGGCTGTTCCGCTGGAAAAACCTGGTAAGGGCTTGCCCCCTGTCCATTACACCGAGAACGTGGGCGTAGTTGATGAGCTCCAGCGTTTCATTCGGATCCGGAGTTGCCGTACTGATGTACTTAAAGCGCACCTTTGCCATTTCCATCTGCAGGGCGGCAGTCGTTTCGCTGGACATATCCTTTATGTAACTGCCCTCATCCAGAAAAGCGCCGGTGAACTTCGCAAAATCAAAGTACCCCATACGGATCCGTTCGTAATTGGTGGCGACAATAATGGAATTCGCTGCGTCAGCTTCCGCTTGGTCCAGAACATACGGGATGTCTACCCCCAGCCGGGCGCCTTCCCCGATTTCCGGATCACAGAACTCCTGCGTAACGCCCAGGTCGGTAACCAGGATGTATTTACCACCGAAATGGTGATGCAGCATCCGGGCCATTTCGATCTGGCAATGACTTTTACCGAGGCCACATTCAAGGAACAACCCGGCGCGGCCCAATTCCAACCCCCAGAGAATGGTATCACGCTGGTGCGGTTTTGTCGAGGGATGGAGCAGGGCGGGAGCCACTTCAATACCTACCCTCTCCGCCGTTTTAACCTTGCCGGAGAGGAACTCTTCGTATGTTTTCTGGTCCATCAAGGAGTATTTTGGATTAATTGAAGAACTTTTAATGGGCCGTATTTTGAAATCAACTCTGCAAGTGCCTCCATGACCTGTTGATCCAGTAGGTTTTCAGCCGACCATGAGATGTTACCGTTGCCGGTATCAATACTTTGATAATTGCTACGGCCCTGATTTAAATCACAGTCACAGTCACAGTCCTGCTCCGCGATGTCATCCAGCTTGCTGGCTGACTGTACGATTTGATCAGAGGATGTTTTGATCGTGTCGCAAAACGCAACCAAGTTCTTTTCTGTGTCTTTCTCCAGCGAAAGAGCGAAGATTTCCTCCATGAGGTCAGATGCCGCCGTTTTAACGGTCCTTGCTTCCGAATGAATTACGTTGTATTCTGATGTTGACATTTGTTATTTTATTACGACGCCAGATAATAGTGTGAGTAAGCCGGGATCTTCTGTGCTCCAAATAGCGTAGGATGCGCCATTAGCTGCCATAGGGGAAAATCGGATGGCAGTACAGTCCATGGTCTTTAAAAGCGGCACCAGGAGCTTTGGATTGAAATCAAACCGTTCCACAGTAAAGTTCTTTTCTACAGCGAAGTCCATCTTTGCGGATACCTTAAAACCATCGTCTGCGTGGCTGAAAGTCACGCCGGCCAGGGCATTGTCGTTAATTGAGGCTGTAGGGACCTGGGCTGGGCTCGAACTAAGTATCAATTCGCAGAACTGAAGCAAGTCCGCCCGGTTGATCTCGAAATATTTCTCGTTTTTGCATTGAGCCAGTATTTTCTGATAAGGGGGCGCCTTATATTCCGAAAGCACAAACCCGTAGATCGTTTTCCCGCAATCGAAAAAGGAGAAGTTACCAGAAGAGTAACAGCGAATGTTTTCGTACATGGTGATAACCGCACCAGTCTCCGGAGAGATGGTCATGGCGGGCATTGGGCTTTCGAACTGCTTCCGGTAAAATGTGAATGCCGTATGTGTGGAAAACACGTCATATTTTTCACCAGCAGGGGATATGAAGCAGTAAGAAAATTGATTGTCCACCGAAGTGTTGATGATGGAGATCGCCGAACGAATAGAATAGAGTACATCAGCGGGCAGGTCGAACGATTCTCCGTCTGCTGCCTGATTTGGAAATGGCGGAAACACATCGTGCTTTTCCCTCGAAAAGGAAACATCGGAACGACCATCGGAAAGAACCACGCTATTTTCGCCAGGAATAATGGTGATTGTATCGCTGTCCGTATTTGAGATCAACGCTGACAACATCTTCTCATCTATTAGTAGCGTGATGTTCTGCTCAAATTCAGCATCGATTTCATGCCGGCAGTAGGAATGCAGGTTCGTTTTGGTAAGCGTGGCTTTGTCACCCGCGCAATCAAGCAGCAGGTACCCCAGCACAGGCATAAGCGGGTTTTGCTTGATTGGCCGCGACCTCTTAAGGAACTCCTTCAGTTCCGATATTGAAATTTTTACCATATGGCTATAGATTGACAGTTTTTAATACACGGGTTTCGAAGAAGCCAGCGTGCTGCGGATAGTCCTGCATGAACTTCCGGGCATAACGGCTGGTGTAATTGTTGTTAATCTTGTACAGCGTGAGCACATCCTTTTTAATAGCAGCACGGTACCGGATTACATGGAGGATAGCATCGGCACTATAGTGCTTATGGCCGCGACGTATCAATCCGAGCGCGATCTCGCAAAAAGACGCATACACTTCCGGGTGAGCTGCATTGTAGTGAGCGAACGCTTCATCTATTGGGCCTGCGAACAGGTCAAGTAAACTGATATGTCCTTCATTTTTCCTCATACAGATATTCGTTTGGATGGGCAAGTTTTCGCAAAGAGCGGCCTAACACCAGCGAGAAAGCGCAGGATGTGGCCAGGTACACCAGTATGTAAATCATGATTATTGAATGTAGTTGCGGTCGCCGGAATCGAACCGGACATCAAGGTCATGAGCCTTACGTGCTACCCTTACACTACCCCGCAATGTGGCCGGATATCGCGCCGGCCTTCGCGTTAACCCCTATGAAACCAACTTTAAAAAGCACCCCTTTCTTTTACTGTCGTTGT
>CBFHAF010000485.1:0-4340 GCA_965653435.1 uncultured Chitinophaga sp. | reverse complement strand
TTCGGCGTTCATTTTCTGGAACGCTTCGCGGTCCATGCGGCCACCGCCTGCCTGGGCTTCTTCGCGCATCTTCTGCATGTCTTTGTAAGACTTGGTGAACACGGTGTCCAGCTTGGTAACCTGGTCTTTGTTCAGCTGCAGCTCGGTAGTAAGGCGTTCCAGCGTTGCTTTCACGCGTTCTTCAACGGTGCGGCGCTGGCCGCCGTTCCCGCCGCCCTGCTGGGCAAAGGCCGCGACATTCACAGCCAGCAGAAATGCCAGCACGAACAGGATCTGTTTCTTCATGTTTTGATTGTTTAAGGGTTTTGGAGTATATATTTTAAATGCTCATGATCATTTTCTCAGGCTGTCTTCTTTGGGAGGACTTTTCCTGAAGTTGTTCATCTTCTTCATCACATGCTGCACTACTGAATCGAAACGCGGTAATTGTTCCGGCGTGCACAGGCTGCGTACTTCACGGAAGTGGCGGAAGGTCTGCAGGTCTATCACCACCTGTCTGGCGCCGATGGAATCTGCCGCCGCCGTAACCACCGAATCGGGCACGGAGCTTTCGTTCAGCAGCTTGTATAGATTATCCCTGGCAATGCGCAGCTCCCCGAAGGAAGGTTTCATCCGCTCCCAGTGCTGGTCTTTGAGTTGTTTATACTGGTCCAGCTGTTGTTTGCTGAAGCCTACTTCCTTTTCCAGCAGCTGCGTCACTTCCCCCCTGCCCCGTACAGGCCCTTTTACGCCTTCGTCGGGTTTGTTCCAGACGAAGAAAAAAAGCAGGAGGAGGTTCGTCAGCAAAAGGATGATCACCAATACGCTCAATACTTTATTCCGCACGAATGTTTCCTTCATTATTGTTCCGGTTTTTCTAGCTCATAAAAATTGGCGATACCGAACTGGTATTCATCTTCTGCAAATGCCTGCTGCAGCGCTGCCTGTTCCTGCCTTTCGGCGGTAGGGAGGTTCATGGCGAATAGGATGCCGTTTACGGCCAGGATCAGCGCCAGGGCGGAAAACGCGATAGAGGGGCGGGTGATGACGCCGATAAAGCGCTCCCACGCGTCCATTGGCTCTATGCGTGCCAGGCGGGCCTGGAGACGGGTAAAAAAGAAATCTCCCGGCTCCGCCCGCTGCACTCCGTCGAGGCTGCTGAGCGTCCTGTTTATTTCCTGTTCTATGTCGCGTCTCGCTTTCATAATCGCTGTATTTAATTTAGACGATAATTATGCTGAATACTTGTATTTAATCCTTATTTCTGTAATAATCTTCCAATTGGTCCCGCAGGTTCTGCTTGGCGCGGTGCAGCAGCCCTTCCACGGCAGACACGGAGGCGTCCATGATCCCGGCTATCTCCTTGGAACTCAATCCTTCCAGCTTGTTGAGCACAAAAGCGGCCTTCTGGCTGTCCGGCAGGCGGGCAATGGCTTTGAAGAGCAGCTGGGCCCTTTCCTTATTGGCCAGCTCCACCCCGGGGTGATGGAATTCAGGGGGGTCGATCACCAGTTCATTCTGTGCCCCGAACAGGCTGTATACTTTCCCCCAGCGCTTCTTCCGCGTCTTTTTACGCAGGAAGTCGAGGCATTTGGTGACCGTGATGCGGTACAGCCAGGTGGATATCTGTGATTCTCCTTTAAAGGTCCCGATGGATTCAAACACCTGCATGAACACTTCCTGCGACACATCTTCGGCATCCGCTTCATTTTGCAGGATGCCGAGCGCGGTGTTGTACACCATGCCCTTCCACTGAGCCACCAGTTCTTTGAAAGCGGCTTCGCTGCCCTGTTTCAGATGTGCTATGATATCCGTCAAGCTACTTGCATATAGATGTTAAAACGGCATTAGAAGTCGCGGCGCATGCCGCCGGGAGCGCCCGTTCCGCCGGGCCCCATTCCGCCCGGAGGGCCGTCTCCCCTGCCTTCGCGGTTCCAGCGGCGCTGCTCTCCGCCGCCTTCCGGCATTTTCAGCTTACCGAAGTTCTTCAGCCGGTAAGTAAAAGTAAGCATAAAATATTGGGTTAGAACGGAGTTCTGCTCGTCCACAATGTCCAGCCCGTTCACCGTGCGGTTGATGCTGCGGTTCTGCTTCAGGAGGTCGAATACGGACAGGCGCAGCTCCCCGCGCTGCTCTTTCAGGAATTTTTTGCCCACGCTGGCGTTCCACAGCACGAAACGCTGGTCGAAACCCTCTCCCAGCCCCTTGGTAAAGGTGTAGTTGATGTCGTTCTGCAGCACGAACCCGCTTTTGGAGAGCAGGTTGATGCTCGCGCTGGCGTTGTGGGTGGAATAGTTACTGTTGTTCTCGGGCTGGATGGTATTGTTCACCACGTTGAACAGCGCGTTGTACGACAGGTTGAAGTCTATATACTCGCTGATATTGCTGCTCAGGCCCGCGCCGAGGTTATAGTTGTAGTTGTGGGTGAAGCCCGCCAGCGAGTTGGTAACGCCGGGGATCTTGCTGTAACCCACGCCTGCGTTCACATTCAGGTTGGATTTGATGAATTTCACCGGCATGGCCCAGGTGAGGCTGGTCCTCCCGCTGAAATATCCGTCCATATTGATCGGTTTGGAAAGCCTGCCGCCCACTTTCAGCGTATCCACGGGGGTGAGCAGCGAATCCTGGCCGCTGGTGGGCGTATAGATCGCGTTGGCGATGTAATTGCTGTTCGTCTGCACGTTCACGTTGGCAAAGAGGTTCTGCCCGTTCTGGGTATTGGTGTAATTGTACCGGCCCATCACGCTGTGCCCGAACTGCGGGTTCAAATTCGGGTTACCGATGGAAACATTGGTAAGGCCGGAATAGATATACACGTCCTGCAGCTGGTCGATGCTCGGCTGGTTGGTGCTGGCGCGGTAGAACACGCGTACGCGGCTGTACTCGCCAAGCTTGTACATCAGCATGGCATTGGGCAGTATGTTCTGGTAGCTCTGGGTGGCGTAGTTCTTCGTGGGGTACTCCCTTTTGGTCTCCATTTCGGCATACTGGTAGTTCACCCCCACCATCAGCATCCGGTCGCGGTTGCCCAGGCGGTAGCTGAGGCCGGCGGATTGTGTGTTGTAGCGGTTGCTGAACATGTTGGACTGCTCGGGGTCCAGGATGTTGTAATCCTTGCCGGAGTAATCGTATTGGTATGCCCGGCGGTCCGAGTTGTTGGTGGACCAGTTCGGGTTATAGTTCACCTGCAGCTGGCCGGATTTGCCGATGGGCTCGGTGTAGGCCACGTTCACGCCGTAGTTCTGCCCGTCGCTGAGGGGCCTTACGCGCTGGCGCAGGGAATCGTTGTCCATCGGGCTGCCGGGGTAAACCAGGTCGCTGTTGGTGAACGATTCGCCGGTGCGGTCGTTGGTCCTGGCGCTCAGCCCCAGGGTGATGGTGCGGCCCCTTTTAGGGAAGGCATGCCGGAATGTAAGGTTGCCGTTCAGGTTATAGCCTGAATTTTCGCTGGTGGTGCCGCTCAGGTTCCTGCTCAGCAGGGTATCTGCCATAAAGGTGTTCCCCATGGAATTGGAGAACCGGTCGTTCTGCTGGAAGCTGACGTTCGGCTCGAATATGATCGCGTTGTTGGAGTCTATGTTATATTCCAGGCGCACGTTGAAGCGGTGGTTGTAGTTGTGGCTGCCGCTCAGCGCCGTATCGTTCTCCAGCTGCACGCCTTTCTGGAACTGCGTTTGCGTACGGGTGATCTCCGTATTGCTGCTGTTGGAGTTATTGAAGAAATAGCTGCCGCTGAAGGTCACTTTTTTACCCCAGTTGTCGTTGAAGTTGATCCCGATGGAATTGGTCTTGTTCAGCCCGCTCTGGCCGCCGGTCAGGAAGTTGCTTCCGCCGCCGCCGCCGAAGTTGCCGCCGCCGCCACCGCGGCCACCGCCGCCCCTGGGGCCTCCACCGCCACGGCCGCCGCGGCCTGAAGCCGCGCTCTGCACGCCCAGCAGGTCCTGCGAGGAGAAGTTCTGCTGGTTCACGTTATTGGCCATGCCCAGGATGGTAATGCGTTTGTTGTCTTTAAAGAAGTTCACGCTGCCGCCCGCGGAATAACGCTGGTCTGTACCGTAGCCGGCGTATACCTTCCCGAAATGGGCGTTGCGCATTTCGGCGCGGGTCACGATGTTGATGGCTTTCACGGCGTTGCCGTCGTCGAAGCCGGTGAAGCGGGCCTGGTCGCTCTGGCGGTCGAACACTTCTATTTTGGAAATAGCGTCCGCCGGGAGGTTCTTCAATGCCATGGCCGCATCGTCGCCGAAAAAGTCCTTCCCGTCCACCGTTACTTTCTTCACTTCCTCGCCCCCCGCTTTCACGGTGCCGTTCTCCACGGTGATGCCGGGCATTTTTTTGATGAGGTCTTCCCCGCTGGCGTC
>CBFHAF010000484.1:0-4343 GCA_965653435.1 uncultured Chitinophaga sp. | reverse complement strand
CAACGCCCGCATCAGTCTGCCCGTAACGGTTCACCTGTATAGGCAGGTAAGCGCCAAGGTGTGTGGTTTCCCAGCGGGGCGTCACCTGCAGCTGTGTGAGAGCCGAGGTTTTGTTATCATCCTTCCGGCCGCCGGTGAGCGCTACAGTGGCGCTGGCGCTCACGAAAAAACGGCCGTCGATATTGTAATCGCCCATCAGGTTGAGGCTGGTGGGGAGGTTCATGTAGAATTTATCTTCCCTTTCAAGCGGGGCGAAGGTGCTGGCCAGCCGGTTGGTCCACGACCGCATGCTTTCCCCTTTCTTTTTCCGCAGCTCGCTTGCCGGGAAATCCTGCGCGCGCATATCCAGGTTGGCGCTGGTGGCGGATTTTGAATAGCTGATGCCGCCAATGCCCACAATGGATACGCCTACACGGGCTTTCCATGTATCGGCGTCCTGGTTCCAGTCCCCGCCTTCCTGGAAGGAATTAAAGCCGTCGTTATCCGGCCGCCATTCGTATACAACGCCAACGTCCGCACCGATGCCGGGGTTCTGGAAGGGATTGTAGATGGTGTTCCAGTTGTTGCCGCTCACTTCGTCCATCTCTTCGTTATAACCATAATAGAACCGGCCGCTGTTGATATCCACCCTGTTCGGGTCGTCGAAAAAGAATGAAGCATCCCTGCCTACGGCATAGGCCGCGGCCTGCCCGCCGAGATATTTGAGCGTGACGCCTCCTTTCAAGCGGTGGTCCCCATTGTCTTTGATCACCCGCGCATAGCTCAGGGCAAATTCGTTCCAGGCATGCCCGAAGCTGCTGCCGTAATCGTCCGCAAAGGTCTTTTGCATGAACCGGGGATTAGGGTAATCGAGCGCGAAGAAGTTGGCGGTGGTGGTTTTAACGTCGCCCCCGTAAACGGAGCCGCGTACCCGCCAGGTGAATGCAACGGATTGCCGTTCGTCTATGGAATAAAGCACAGAGGGGAGCATCAGGTCGGCGCTGCCCCAGGCGTATTGTTTGCGCGTGGCCAGGCTGTCCGGGAAATAATCGATATTCCTGACGAGCTTATTGTTTTTGCCATCCGAAGAAAGCAGGGAGGATTTGTTGAAACGGATATATGTATTGCCGGCCTTCACATCCGCCGCAACGATGTTCACATCCCAGCGGTAGCGGGTGCCTGCGGCGAGGGCGGGGTTAAAAGGCACCGCGTGTATGCCTGCATACTGGCTGGTGTGATACCCCGGGAAGCTTTGCCCATGCGATGCAATGGCAGCGCACAGGAACAGCATGGTACTGAATAGTCTTGTATGCAGCATAGAAAGTCGGCAGATTAGTTCGCAGATCAGTTCTAATAACGGGAAAATAAGCGGATTATTCTACCGTTTGCGTTATTGCGCCTTGAAATAGAAACGAATAGTTCCGAACTGTTCTTCAGGAGCGTTGGTGCTGGCGTTGTATTTTATCCTCATGGCCGCATCGCGGGCAATGCGTACTGCCGCAGGGTTGTTGATGGTAGAGCCGCGCAGCGAGTGCGTGGCGCTGGTCACGTTACCATTGCGGTCCACTTTAATGTTTACGGAAACATAACCTGTTTCGTTGCCGTCCCATTCAACGGAAGGGCGGTTCACCAGGTTACGGCCGCTGAGCCTGAAGTCGGAAGCGCCCCTGCCTGCGCCGGGTGTGCCCGTGTAGCCGGTGGCATTGGGATCGCCGCCGATCACGCCGCGGTCGCCGGGCCTGCCGGTATTGCCTTCGCCGGTGGAGCTGTTGCTGCCGTTGGCGCCGTTGCCGCTGTTCGCACTGGTAGAGGTGCCGCCGGTGAATACTGCTTTCGGTTTCTGCGGCGCAGGCGGAGTGGGTGCAGGCGGCTGCACAGCTTTGGGCTTGCGTGTTTCCTTTTCTGTTTTGGTTTCTATCGTTTTGGCAATCTCCTTCGGTTTGGGAGAGGGTTTGGGCGGCTGTTTCACTTCGGGGGCTTCCTCTTCGTTCTGCGTGGCCAGCTCCTGCGTATTGCCCTGCTCCTCCGATTCGGCAGGCGCCGGCGGAGGCGTGGACGGCGCAGGCTGCGCGGCGGCAGGCGGGTTGGGGTTGAGCGGCTGCTCATCGCCCATGCCATCGTCTGAAGTACCGAGGTTCACCTCCATGCCCAGGTCCTGGTCCGGCAGGGGCGGGGGCGCGGAGAAACTGATGAGGAACAGCCCCACTAACAGTAACGCATGCACGGCGATGGTTACGCCGGCCGCTTTTACGTTCTTTTCTTGTTTTTGATCAGCCATCTTGTTCCAAAGTTAATGTTTTTTTGTTACGGCGGTAGCCCCGCCCCCTGCTGCAAATTCCCTGCCGGATGCGCCTGCTGTGCGCGGAGTTCATCCTCTGCTAATGCGGTTCATCATTTCCGCCTTGGAAATTGTGCGGCCTCAATGTAGTTTGCGGGCACATGTTCCACCAGGCAATCTCACTGTACAAAAATGCTTATGGCGGTATTCCAAGGCGAATATGGCTGCTGGCCACGGTTTTGCTGATCAACCGCAGCGGCGCCATGGTAATTCCTTTCCTGACCATCTATCTAACGTCCGAACTGCGGTTTTCATTGGAACAGGCCGGCCTGATCGTTACCATTTACGGCCTTGGCGCCATTGCCGGCGCCTGGCTGGGGGGCAAACTGGCGGATACCATCGGTTTTGCGCCGGTGCAGTTCTGGAGCCTGGTGCTGAACGGGCTGATGTTCATGGTATTAGGCCAAATGAGCACCTTTACGCAGGTGATCTCTGCAATTTTTATCACCGGCGTATTCGCGGAATCCTTCCGCCCGGCAAACAGTGCGGCCATCGCCCATTACAGCGATGCCGGCACGCGTATGCGGTCGTATTCCCTGCTCAGGCTGGCCTCCAACCTTGGGTTCTCGGTAGGCCCGGCTATCGGAGGACTGTTAGCTACTTTCAGCTACGATCTCCTGTTCTGGACCGACGCGCTCACCTGCATCACCGCGGCAATCCTGCTGCGGGTGTTCCTGAAGCCCGTACGCGGCGCGGCGGACAAAGGGACGGCGGCAGCAAATCCTGTGCGGGATGGTGCTTCGGCGTATACCGATAAGGTGTTCCTCTTTTTCATCCTGCTCGTCACCCTGTTCGCTATCTGCCTGTTCCAGCTGTTCAATATTGTGCCGGTGTATTTCAAGGAAAAGGTACATATGTCCGAAGCGCTTATCGGCATTGTAATGTCCGTGAACGGTATCCTGATCGCGCTGATAGAAATGATACTCGTGTACAAGCTGGAAAACAGGCGGCCGGATATGCTGTATATGAGCCTGGGCTCCATTTTGCTGGGCCTGGCTTACGTGATGTTCAATTTCCTGCCGCCGGTGTTTGCGGTGGCGTTCGTATATATCCTGCTGTTCACATCGGGGGAAATGCTGGCCATGCCTTTTATGAATAATTTCTGGATACACCGCAGCAAAGAGCATAACCGCGGGCAATATGCAGCGCTTTATACAATTGCCTACTGCGTTGCCACCATTGCGGCGCCCACCCTCGGGGCTTTTGCGGTGGAGCGTATCGGGTTTGCCAACTGGTGGTATATCGTCGGTGGCATTTGCGTGCTGGCCAGCATTGGTTTCAGGGTTATGCTGAAGCGGGGGAATGCCACGCCAAGGCCTGAAATGAATGAGATTCCAATGAAAAACGCCGCGGTGGAAGCGTAGTTCCCGCCGCGGCGTTGCATATTGTCCGAAGGCTCTTATGCGTGTGCAAAATCCGCTTCATAGTTCCCTTTGATCCTTTCCATCGGCGGGTTGAAATAGCCGAATTTCAGGTCGGGGAATTCGTCGCGCAGCAGCTCCATCATCTGTTTCATGCCCAAACAATCGCCGGTTTCCGTTACGCCCACTTTGCCGAGGTACCAGTCCGGGTCGATATTGAAATTCCGCCACTGGATCATGTTCAGCCCCGTTTCCTGGATGATGGTGCGCAGGGCTTCATATTCTTCCACGCTGTCCGTCATGCCGGGGAATACGAAATAATTGATGGAAGCCCAGCCGCCATGTTCCCGCACCACCTTGATGCTTTCAATGATGTCTGCAAACGTGTAATTGTTGGGCCGGTAATACGGCGTGTAAATATGTTCCCTTACGGAGTTCAGGCTCACACGGATGCTGTTCAGCCCTGCTTTGCACAGCTCGCGCACGGCGTTGGGCTTGCTGCCGTTCGTATTGATATTGATGCTCCCTTTCGGGGTGTGCTTGCGTATTTCGATGATGGATTCGCGGATGGTCTCCCACATCAGCAGCGGTTCGCCTTCGCAGCCCTGGCCGAAGCTCACAATAGGATAGGGCGCCGTTTCCAGGTGCGGTACGGTGAATTCAAC
>CBFHAF010000483.1:0-4347 GCA_965653435.1 uncultured Chitinophaga sp. | reverse complement strand
AAACCGGGCATACCGGTACCAATGTAATGGACGTAATGGTGCTATTGCTTCAAAAACCCTGATTTTCTTGCCGATTGTTTGCATATCTCGCTTTTGATTCTATTTTTGGGAAAATTAAAAAACAATCAGCGTATGTTGAGAATGGAACAGACCTGGCGGTGGTTCGGGCCCAAGGATCCCGTAAGCCTTTCAGACATCCGGCAGGCGGGCGCTACAGGTATCGTTACCGCATTGCATCACGTGCCGAATGGCGTGGTATGGAGCAAAGAAGAGATCATGCAGCGCAAGCAGGAAATAGAAGCCGCGGGCCTCAAATGGTCCGTCGTGGAAAGCGTGCCCGTGCATGAAGATATCAAAACACAGACAGGCCGGTTCAAAGAATATATCAAGAACTATCAGCAAAGCCTCCGCAACCTCGCAGCCTGCGGCATTTATACCGTAACGTATAACTTCATGCCCGTGCTGGACTGGACGCGTACAGACCTTGCCTATACCGTGGAAGACGGCTCCAAAGCCCTCCGCTTCGACAAGGCGCAGTTCATGGCATTCGACCTTTTTATGCTGCAACGCCCCGGCGCGGAAAATGACTATTCACAGGAAGAGATCTCCCGCGCAAAAGAGCAGTTCGACAGCATGACGAACGATGAAAAGAACCTGCTGCAACGCAACATCATCGCAGGCCTGCCCGGTTCCGAAGAAAGTTTTACGCTGGGACAATTCCAGGCTGCGCTGGATAAATATAAAGATGTGGACGCCATCAAGCTGAAGCTCCACCTTTTTTATTTCCTTCAGCAGATCGTGCCGGTAGCGGAAGAGGTAGGCGTGAAGCTGGCCATTCACCCGGACGATCCCCCCTTCCCCATCCTGGGCCTGCCCCGCGTGGTAAGCACCGAACAGGATGCGAAGGAACTGCTCGCCACCGCACCTTCTCCCGCCAATGGCCTGTGCTTCTGCACCGGCTCTTATGGCGTGCGCGAAGACAATGATCTGCCGGGCATGGTAGACCGCCTCGGCGAGCACATCCACTTTATTCACCTGCGTGCCACCAAACGCGATGCGCTCGGCAATTTCTACGAAGCCAACCACCTGGAAGGCGATGTGGACATGTACAGCGTGGTGAAGAACATCCTGGCAGTGATGAAAAGAAGGAACGTATCTATCCCGATGCGCCCTGATCACGGCCACCAGATGCTGGACGACCTGCATAAAAAGACCAATCCCGGCTATAGCGCCATCGGCAGGCTGCGCGGCCTTGCCGAGCTGAGAGGGCTTGAAATGGGAATTGCAGGAAAACAATAATGTGCCTTACATAAAAATAAGTAAGCCCGATCCACGAAGGACCGGGCTTTTTTTAAACACACACTACGAAAACAAAACTACGGACATTCCGTCCGTAATTGTCTTTATCATCATTTCCAGAATTCATTTCCATTCAGCTGCAACAATGCCAGGCTGCTCACAGAGAGCTGGTATTGATATTGGATCTTCGATATTTCCGCTTCCAGCAGGGAGGTTTGCGCGTTTTGCAGGTCCAGGTAAGTGATCACGCCGTTCTTATAGCGGCTTTGCGCCAGGGTAAGCGCCCTGTTGGCCTGCTGTAGCAATGTTTCCGCCGTTTGCAGCCGTTCGCGGCTCGCAGCTATGTCAGACAATTGCTGGGCTGCTTCTTTCCTGATATTGTCTTTGATGCCCTGGGTATTCCATTTGGCCACTTCCACTTCAGTGGCGGCCATATGTTCCTGCGTGCGCAGCTTTTTACCGTGGAATATGGGAACGGAAAGGCTTACGCCCGCGTTGTAATTGAATTTCGGTACGCTTACATCCGGCAGGTAACCGTTTTTGTAGCCGGTACCCGCTTCGGCGAACAGCGATGGTTTATACTGGCTCTTTGCCAGCTGCACACCTGTTTCGGCCACTTTTTCCTTTTCGATGGCGGTCTTCACCGCAGCGTTCCCTTCAAATGCCACATCTCCCTGCACGGCAGGTACGGGCCAGCTGAAATTGCTGTGGATGGAATCTTTCAAAGGCTCGCCGGTAAGGTATTCCAGGTTTGCCAATTGTTTTTGCAATGAGTTCTGAAAATCGACCTTTCGGTTGCGGTATGTTTCCAGTTTCACGCGGGTGTTCAGCAGGTCCAGATCGATAGCATCGCCGTGCCTGAGTTTGTTTTCCACCATTTTCTCCGTTTCTTCCAGCAGCCTGATGTTCGCGTCCTGTACGGCAATATTGTCCTGCAGGAAAGCGATAGCGAGATAGACGTCGGCCACCTGGTAGGCTAAATTCTCTTTCGCTTCTGCGGTTTGCGTGCCTAAGAGGCTGGCCTGGGCCTGGCTTTGTTTGATCTGGCTGCCAGACTTCCCGAAGTCCAGCAGCAGCTGGCGCGCTTCTATACCGGCGTTCACGTTCTCGGAAGGCACCGGCTGGAAGATGAGATCGCTGCCGGGGAACGCGATTTTCGGAACGGGGTACACGTGCGTATAGCCCGCCACGCCATTCACTTCCGGCAGGCGGTTCGCCTTCGCCAACGTGGTTTTGTCCGCAGCGATCTTCTGCTGCATTTCCATCGCTTTTATCTCTGAAAAGTGATTGAATGAATGTTTGACCAGGCTTTTAAGGTCTGCGGGCGCCTCTTGCGCGGAGACCCTTGCAGCGGAAATGGTCAGTATAATGAATAATAACTTTTTCATTTTCTAATTCGGTTTTATAATTAGTGCGCATGTTCTGCCGCTTCTTTCATCGCGGTGGCGCTTACATTATTTTTTTTCACGAACAACATCACCGGCAATACCAGTATGAAGAAGATGCCCACGATGCGGAAAGCGTCCAGGTATGTGAGCACGTACGCCTGCCTGGTCACGACGTTATCCAGCAGGCTCAGGCCCACCTGGTGCGCATCCAGCGCGTTCACACCTTTGGCAGCAACGGCGCCGGCCGTCTGGTTCAGCCGTTCCATCGCTATGGGATTGTCTGACGTTAAGTAATTGAGCAGCTGAACGCGGTGCAGGCTGTATTGCCTTGCCACATAAGTATTCATGAATGCGATGCCGAAAGAGCCGCCCAGCTGGCGGAGCATGTTGTTGATCGCGATGCCCTGCGGCATTTCCATTGGCGTAAGGCCGGACACTGCCTGGTTCGTAAGCGGCACGCTCAGCATGGCCGCACCGAAACCGCGCAGCAGCAAAGGCAGGAAGAAGAACATCACACCGGCTTCTGCGCTGGCGGTAGACATCCAGAAGCAGAACACTGCGAAGCTGAAGAACCCGAACGTGATCAGGTATTTCGGCGGCACGCCCCGCTGTATCTGCTTCCCAACGATCGGCATCATGATAGCCGCCACGATAGCGCCGGGGAACAGCGATTCGCCCGTTAGCGTAGGCGTGAACCCCATTACGCGCTGCATCCACACCGGGTACACGAACATCGAGCAGTACATGCCCATGCCCATGATGAATGTGAGCAAGGTCGTGATGGCAAGCGTCCTGTTCTTCAGCACGCTCAGGTTCACCGCGGGCGCTTCCGTTGTCAGTTCCCACCAGATGAAAAGAACAAAAGAAACAACGGCCGCGATGGTCAGCACTACGACATGTTTGGCGGCGAACCAGTCTTCAGACTGCCCTTTTTCAAGGATGTACTGCAAACTGCCGACCCACACGATCAGCAACAGGATGCCGATGTAATCGATCTTGATGGCCTTCCGGTTGATGTTGTATTCATGCGGCTGCTTGTCGATAAAATTAAATACGAGAAAAGCCGCAATGATGCCCACCGGCACGTTGATGTCGAATATCAGGCTCCAGTGGAAATTGTCCACGATCATACCGCCAAGCGTAGGCCCGATGGTAGGGCCTATGATCACGCCCATACCAAAGATGGCGGCGGCAATGGGCCTTTCGGATATCTCGAACGTATCGAAAAGAATGGCCTGGGAGGTAGACAATAATGCACCGCCGCCCACGCCCTGCAGGAAGCGCCATGCAACAAGCTCCCAGAGCCCGTTCGCGTTCCCGCACATGTACGAGGAGAAGGTAAATATGATGATGGACGCCAGGTAGTAGTTCTTGCGGCCGAAATAAGAAGCGAGGAACCCGGTCATCGGGATCACGATCACATTGGCGATCGCATATGCCGTAACGACCCAGGAAGCGTCTTCGATGGTGGCCCCAAGGTTACCGCTGATCTGCGAGAGCGCCACGTTTACGATCGTGGTGTCTATCAGTTCCAGCATGGTAGCCGAGATCACCGTAGCTACGATGATCCACTTGGCAAATCCTTTCGGTTTGGGAGACATACATTAGTATTTTAAGGCCACTTCTACGCTCAGGCCAGCACGCAGCTTGTCGAGATATT
>CBFHAF010000482.1:0-4359 GCA_965653435.1 uncultured Chitinophaga sp. | reverse complement strand
CCCGGCTGAGCATCATCCGGAAAAAAGAAGCAGCTGAGCAGCAGCGGGCAGACAGTACCATTACCGGCACCGTGGTGGATGAGAAAAGCGGTGAAAAAGTGATCGGCGCTTCCGTGATGGTAAAAGGCTCCGGCGCCCGCGCCGTAACGGACGCCAACGGCAGCTTCCGTATCGCCGCATCGAAAGGGGCGGTGATAGTGGTGAGCTACATCGGGTACGAAAAAAAAGAAGCGGCGGTGAACGGGCCGGAGATCGTAGTGCGTATTTCAGCCACCACGGAATCCATGCGGGAAGTAGTAATAACCGGCTACGGTGAAGTGCGCCGCCGCGACCTCACCGGCTCCATCTCCTCTGTTAAGATGGCCGATTTTCACAAGGCGCCCGTCCGCTCCTTCGAAGAGGCGCTCGCAGGGCGTGTGGCAGGCGTGCAGGTGAGCTCGGTGGACGGTCAGCCCGGCGCGGATATGAAGGTGGTGATCAGGGGGAACAATTCCGTTACGCAGGATAATTCCCCGCTGTACGTGGTAGATGGTTTCCCGATGGAAAATTCAGACAACAACGCGATCAACCCCGCAGAGATAATAAGCATAGAAGTATTAAAAGACGCCTCCGCCACGGCCATCTACGGCGCCAGGGGTGCAAACGGCGTGGTGATCATCACTACCCGGAAAGGCCGGGAAGGCCCGCCTGTCATAACTTACAACGGCTACTACGGTATCCAGCAGAATATCCGCAGGATGGAGCTGATGGATCCCTATGAATTCGTAAAATACCAGGTGGAGCGAGACAGTGCGGCGGCCAATCCTATTTATCTCGCCAACGGCAAAAGCATAGAAGAATACAGGAATGTACCCGGCCTCGACCTGCAGGATGAAATATTCAAAGTTCGCCCCATGCAGAATCATTTTATATCTATCAGCGGCGGCACCAAAACAACAAAATATTCCATCTCCGGTTCTTATTTAAACCAGGACGGCGTGATCATCAATACAGGCTACGACCGCTTCCAGGGCCGCATGAACCTTGAAACAGCCATCAGCGGCAACTTCAAGGTAGGCGTGAATGCGAACCTGAGCCATATGAACAAATTCGGCACCATGCCCGCCGTTGGCAGGGGAACCGTCGCTTCCACCAACCTGATGTACAGCGTTTGGGGCTACAGGCCCGTAACCGGCAACTCCGGCGCCACCTTGATAGACGAAGAGATAGACGATGTGGTGGATGGCCTGGCGGACATGCGGTTCAACCCGCTGTACTCCGTACAGAACGAGCACCGCAAAACCATCTCGGACATTACCATGGTGAATGCTTACGCGGAATACATGTTCGGGAAATACGTAACGCTCCGCGTAACCGGCGGCATGACGAAGGAAAAGATCAAAACGGAAGCCTTCAATAACAGCAAAACAGCCCAGGGCAGCCCGCTCACGCAATCCGGCAAGAACTACGGGGTAAGCGGGTCGGTGAATTTCGTGGAAAGAAACAGCTACCTCAATGAGAATACGCTTACGTTCAACAAGGAGCTGAACAGCTCTCACCGGATCAATGCTGTGGCGGGTTTTACGGTGCAGAGCAATAAAAGCTCGCTGGGCGGGTATGCGGCCAATATGGTGCCGAATGAGGCCCTGGGCATAGCAGGCCTGCGCGAAGGCACGCCCGTGACGGTGAACTCAGGCGCCTCTTCATCCGCGCTGGCTTCATTTCTCGGAAGGGTCAATTATACTTTCCGCGATAAATATTTATTGACGGCGTCTTTCCGGGCAGACGGCTCTTCCCGCTTCTCCGATGGCAACAAATGGAGTTTTTTCCCTTCCGGTTCCCTGGCCTGGAGGATCAATGAAGAAGAATTCATGAAGCCGCTGGAATTTATTTCCAATGCCAAGCTGAGGGTGAGCTACGGCGTAACGGGCAACAACCGTGTGTCCGACTTTGCCTATCTCTCCGCCGTTACGCTTCCCGCGGCCATTGCATACAGCTTCAACAACCAGCCGGTGAAAGCCGCTATCCTCTCGGAGCTGGGCACCAAAAGCCTGAAATGGGAAAGCACGCACCAGGCCAATATCGGGCTGGACCTCGGCTTCTTCAACCAGCGCCTGACGCTGGAAGCGGACGCCTACAGGAAAATAACCTCGGACCTTTTGCTGGATGCCAAGGTGCCTACATCCATCGGTTTTACCAACGCTTTCAAAAACATCGGCGAAGTGGAGAATTCGGGTGTGGAATTTACACTGAACGGGGATATCCTGAATAAAACGGCATTCAAATGGAATGCGGGCTTTAATATTTCATTCAACAAAAATAAAGTGCGGCAGCTTGCGGAAGGGCAGCGGGAACTGCTGTCTATCCTCCTCTGGAACCTCGATTTCAGCAAGGTGCCCCTTTACATTGCGGAAGTGGGAGCGCCCATCGCGCAGTATTATGGCTACATCTGGGAAGGCAACTACCAGTACAGCGATTTCGACGAAACCAGCCCCGGCGTATACATGCTGAAAGACGGCGTGGCCACCTATCATACCAACCGCGCTACCACGCAGCCCGGGTTCATCAAATACAAGGACATCAACGGAGACGGCAAGGTGAACACCGAAGACCGTACCGTGATCGGCGACCCTAACCCGGATTACACCGGCGGCTTCACCAATAACTTTACCTGGAAAGGGTTCGACCTGAATGTATTTTTCCAGTTCGCCGCCGGGCAGGAGATATTCAACGCCAACCGCATCATTTTTGAAGGCGGCGGCAGGATGCACCAGAACATGTTCGCCACCTACAAAGACCGCTGGACGCCGGAGAACCAGAACAACACCTACTTCCGCACCAATGGCCAGGGCCCGGCAGATTTCGGTTATTCCAGCCGGCTGGTGGAAGACGGTTCGTACCTCCGCCTGAAAACGATGGCGCTGGGCTACAACTTCCCGGTGAACATGATCAAAAGAGCCGGCCTGAGCAGTTTGCGGCTGTATGTGTCCGCGCAGAACCTGCTTACCTGGACGCGTTATTCAGGCTTCGACCCCGAGGTGTCCGCCTTCGATTCAGCGCTCACGCCGGGTTTCGACTACTCAGTTTATCCACGTGCCAGAACCATCACCTTTGGCCTTAACATGACATTATAAAAGAAGGAACATGAAAAAAACAATCGTCCTGTTAATTACGATCACACTGCTGGCCGGCACTTCCTGCAAGAAGTTCCTCGCCACCAGGCCGCAGGATTTTTCTTCTCCCGAACAATATTACAACACCGAGCAGGAGCTGAACGAAGCCCTGGCGGGCGTATACAACGCGCTGGCCGTAGACGCCACCTATGGCCTGTACCTTTCGCTTTTCCTGGCCCATGGCAGCGACGAAGCATTTTACAAGAACACGACTACCGCGGCCAATGCCATGGCCTACGATCACAATACTGCCGATGTTTACGTGGATGCCACCTGGCGCGACCTTTACAAAGGCATCAACCGCGCCAATTACCTGCTGGCCAATATCAACAAGCCTGTGATGAACGAAGGAGCGCGTAACGTGATCAAAGGCGAGGCGCTTTTCCTGAGAGCGTTTATGTATTTCCACCTGGTTAGCCTGTGGGGGGATGTGCCGCTGCTGCTGAACCCTACGGAAGACAGCCGGAATACGGACAACCCCAGAACGCCCTCCGCCGAAGTGTTCCGCCAGATACTGAACGATATGAAGGCCGCGAAAGACCTGGTGAACAGCTATACCGTAACGGGCAGGCCCATCCATATTTCCAAAACCGCCATCATGGGTGTAATGGCGAGGGTATGCCTGAAAATGGCCGGCGAGCCGCTGAAAGACGCCGGCAAATATGAAGAAGCGCGCGCCTGGGCAGACAGTGCCATACAATCGGGCATTCACCGGCTGAACCCGGATTATAAGCAGGTGTTCATCAACGAAACCGCGGACCTCTATGATATGCAGAACAACGAGGTGATGTGGGAAATAGAATTTTACGGGAACAGCAGCAGTACGCTGAAAATGGGCGGCCGCTTCGTGAATTATGCCTCCACGCTAAACCGCGACAACGTAGCAGGTTACGCCTATGAAAGGATCGGCGCCACCGGCACGCTGTTCAGGATGTATGCCCCCGGCGACCTGCGGCGCGACTGGAACATAGCGCCTTACAGCTTCCGCGGCAACAACGGCACCGAGGAAGTGCCCAAGGCGGCCACGGATATTTATTCCAGGAGCTGCGCCAAATGGAGGAGGAAATATGAAACGGTGCTGCCGAGAAGCACGGATTACGGCCCGACAAATTTCCCCGTGATCCGTTATTCGGATGTGCTGCTCATGTTTGCAGAGGCAGATAATGAAGAGAACGGAGGACCCTCCGCCGCGGCATACGACGCGATC
>CBFHAF010000481.1:0-4381 GCA_965653435.1 uncultured Chitinophaga sp. | reverse complement strand
GGCTATCGACCAGGGGCCTATCGTAGTGATGATAGAGAACTACCGCAGCGGGCTGCTGTGGCGGCTTTTCATGAGCTGCCCGGAAATAAAAACAGGTTTGCAGCGGCTCGGTTTCACCAGCCCCGCGATATAAATGCAGTTGCAGAGGTTAATTCTGCACCAGCAATAGTTAAAATAATGTTTCATAATTTGCAACCGATTGCATAATTTCGGTACTATATTCAGGGCGTGTTTTAGAAAATCGCCGGCCAGATTAATGCAAACGTTTGCTGAATACAACAGGATCAGGACTTAATTCTTTAATTATATATGCCTGGAAACACAGGCACCGCGTTATGAAGATCAGTCATTGCTTTCCATTACACAAATCATGCTCTGCTGCATTTCACGGGCGGCGCGATGAACAGTCGCGCTGCCTGTGGGCGGCAACCTCATGGGATGTTTGATCATGCCGGGCGCTACAGTTGTTACAAATGCCAATTGCTAAACTACAGGAAGGATGAAAGGATTGATCGCAGGGATCATATTATTTATTGTACCGTTCCACGCGCAGGCACAACAGGGAGACCAGGATCAGGATCCTCTGATGAAGCTCTGGTACCGCCAGCCAGCCGCTAACTGGAACGAAGCGCTCCCGGTGGGGAACGGCCGCATCGGCGCCATGGTATTCGGTTCCGTAGCGGAGGAAAAGCTCCAGCTGAATGAAGCGTTCCTCTGGAGCGGCAGCCCGTCTGACGGAAATAATCCCGGCGCGCATACCACGCTGCCCTTCGTAAGAGAGGCCTTGTGGAAAGGGGAATATATGAAAGCGGATTCGCTGAGCAGGCTCATGCTGGGCCCATACAGCGCACGCTACCTGACGCTGGGCAACTTGCTCATAAAAAATAGTACGCCGGCGGGCGATGTGCAAGGTTACGAACGCTCGCTGGACCTTAATAATGCCGTAGCTACAGTGAAGTATACCTCCGGCGGCGTGGAATATACGAGGGAAACATTTGTGAGCTACCCGGCGCAGCTGCTGGTGATCCGCTGGCGGAGCAGCAAACCCGGCGCGCTGAGCTTCCAGGCCCTGTTCGATAATCCCATGCCCGTAAAATTGTCGAAGAAAAACAACGGGCATATCGTACTCAGTGGCCAATGCCCGAGCTACGTGCCGCACCGGCCCTACGAAAAAAGGACTTTCGAATACGACCCGCAGCATGGCATCAGATACGAAGTGCATTTGCAGGCACGCCTGAAAGGCGGCAGCAGCCAGGCTGACGAAAAAGGCCTCAGCGTAAAAGGCGCCACGGAAGCAGTGCTCCTGCTCTCCATCGGCACCAGCTACAATGGTCCTTTCAACAACCCGGTAAGCGCAGGGAAGGACCCCGCGGCACAGGCGCTGAAACCTTTGGCACAGGCAGGTTCCATGAGTTACGGCAACCTGCTGAAAGCGCACATGGCAGATTATTCAGCCCTCTTCGCGCGCGTGAAGCTGGACCTTGGTAAAGACACATCGGCCATAAAAC
This sequence comes from uncultured Chitinophaga sp., assembly GCA_965653435.1. Lineage (GTDB taxonomy): Bacteria > Bacteroidota > Bacteroidia > Chitinophagales > Chitinophagaceae > Chitinophaga. The sequence goes on along the minus strand of CBFHAF010000481.1, from coordinate 2,873 downwards.
CGACGGACACAAGGCTGAAAGAATATACCCGCGCAGGCGGCCACCGCGACCCGCAGCTCACCACGCTGCTGTACCAGTACGGCCGCTACCTGATGATAGCGGGCTCCCGCAAAGGCGGGCCGGCTATGAACCTGCAAGGCCTCTGGAATGACAAGATGCAGCCGCCATGGGGCTCCAACTATACGGTCAATATCAATACGCAGATGAATTACTGGCCTGTTGAAACAGCCAATCTCAGCGAATGCGCCACGCCTTTGTTCGATTTTATCGCACAGCTGGCGAAGAACGGGGCGAAAACAGCGCAGGTGAACTACGGCATGAAAGGATGGACCGTGCATCACAACACGGATATCTGGGCCATCACTTCACCCAGCGGCGGCTTCGACTGGAGAGACCCGCGGGGGGACCCGCGCTGGGGCATCTGGCCGATGGCGGGGGCCTGGTTCTGCCGGCATCTCTGGGAACATTACACATATACCGGGAACGAAAAGTTCCTTGCCGATACAGCTTACCCGCTCATGAAAGGTGCTGCGGAATTTATGTTGGACTGGATGGTGAAAGATCCCGGGGGAAAATGGGTGACCAACCCTTCCACTTCCCCGGAAAATAATTTCCTCGTGAACGGAGAGCGGAAAGGTTCGGTAAGCATCGCTTCCACTATGGACCTCTCCATCATCCACGACCTGTTGAACCGCACCATACTGGCCGCGGAAACGCTGGGGAAAGACGCTGATCTTGTGAAGCAGATGAAGTTCGCGCTCAGGAACATGTATCCCTTCCAGGCAGGAAGGCTGGGCCAGTTGCAGGAGTGGTACAAAGACTGGGACGATCCGAAAGACAAACACCGCCACCTGAGCCATTTGTACGGCGTATACCCGGGCAACGCCATCACTCCGCGCCGCCAGCCCGAACTGGCAGCAGCCGCCAAACAAAGCCTGCTGCTGAGGGGCGACGGCGGAACAGGCTGGAGCAAGGCATGGAAGATCAACTGGTGGTCCAGGCTGGAAGACGGCGACCACGCCTACACGATGCTGAACAAACAGCTCTTCCTGGCAACGATCGATTCCATCAGCGTGGGCGACAGCAGCGGCGGTTCGTACGCCAACCTGTTCGACGCGCACCCGCCCTTCCAGATAGACGGCAACTTCGGCGTGGTATCCGGCATCACGGAAATGTTCGTGCAAAGCCACGACGGCGTGATACACCTGCTGCCCGCATTACCTTCCGCCTGGCCGGACGGCAGCGTGAAAGGACTGAAGATCAAAGGCGGCATGGAAGTAGACATCAGCTGGAAGAACGGCAGGCTGGAAAAGGCGCTGATCCGTTCCAAAGCGGACCAGGGCCGGCAAACGATCCGTACGGCACAGCAGGTGAGCATCAGCCAGGCGAACAATACAACAGCACAACGAAAGGAAATAAAAGACTACGGTTTCCCGGTAAACAAAGTGATCGGCGACAGCAGCAAGCTGCCCTCCCTCGACCTGAAACCGGTGGTGGATCAAACAGTTGTGATATCCGCAGGCACCGTAACGATCAGCGCGCAATGAATAAAAGATCCGTCATAGTATTGGCCGCGGCCCTGTTGGGCACATCCATGCAGGCATCCGCGCAGTTCAAAGGAGACGACGAAGGCATCCTCATGCAGCAGGCCGCCCGGCGCGACAGCATAGCTATTGCGGAAGCGGTAAATGGATGGTGGACGGCTTCGATGAAGGATCATGATGCGCGCATTGCATGGTGGCGGGAAGCGAAGTTCGGCTGCTTTATTCACTGGGGCGTGTACTCTGTACCTGGCGGCGAATGGAAAGGGAAAAAGGTGGGAGGTTATGCCGAACACCTGATGCGGAAAGAAAAGATACCGAGGAACGAATACGCCCAGCAGCTGATCAGCACTTTCAATCCCGTTGACTTTAACGCGGATCAATGGGTGAAGCTGATAAAGGATGCCGGCATGAAGTACCTCATCATCACCGCCAAACATCACGATGGGGTGGCGATGTATCCTTCCGCCATCGGCGATTATACGATCGGAAACTCGGTGTTCAAAAGGGACCTGATGCAGGAGCTTTCAGCAGCCTGCAAAAAGTACGGCATCCGTTTCGGGTTTTATTATTCCCATGCGTTCGATTGGGAGCACCCTGATGCACCGGGCAACGACTGGGATTACCAGAATCCCGGAGGGGATAAAAATCTGCATGGCGGCACCGGCTGGTATGATCAGCACCCGGAATTGCTGCCAAAAGCGGCGAAATATGTGGATGAAAAATCCATCCCGCAGATCAAAGAGCTGCTGGTAAAATATAAGCCGGACATTATCTGGTTCGATACGCCGCATAAGCTGCCGTTGTCTGAGAACATCCGCATCCTGAAAGCGATCCGTGAAACGGACCCGGATGTGGTGGTGAACGGACGGCTGGCAAGAAGCGCTGCTGTTTCTTTCGGAGACTATAAAAACACGGCGGACAGGCCCGAGGAATTTTACCCCGTGGAAGGCGACTGGGAGGCCATCCCGACAACGAATGAATCATATGGGTATTCCCGTTACGATAACAGCCACAAACCCGCCGCGTTCTTCATCAGGCTGATTGCCAAAGCAACCGCCAGGGGCGGCAACCTGCTGATGAACATAGGTCCGATGGGGAACGGCGTGATAGACCCCAGGGATACCGTGATACTGCATGGGATCGGGGTGTGGCTCAGAACGAACGGCCGGAGTGTATACGGGGCTGAGGCATCGCCTTTACCGTTGCAGCACTGGGGTGAGGTGACCAGAAATGGAAATAAGCTTTACCTGCACGTGTTCAACTGGCCCGCGAACGGCCAGCTGGTGCTGGGCGGCCTGCAGGGAAACATCAAAAATGCATCGCTGCTGG
>CBFHAF010000480.1:0-4384 GCA_965653435.1 uncultured Chitinophaga sp. | reverse complement strand
TGGCCTGGGGCGTGAATAACAACGGCTGGTGGGGCGAAGGCGAGATCAAGTTCTTTATGGACGGCGATACCAAATTCCCGACCATCTGCGGCACCGGCACGGAAGATTATTTCTGCGGCTCCTACAACTTCGACACCAAAGGCAAATACCAGGAATTCTCAACTCCCTACACCGGCCTGCACCAGGTGATACGGCCCGACGGGCTGTACAAATCACAGCAGCGCTTCGGCTTATACCGCTGGCATATCACCGACCCTATCCGCTTCGACAAAGACCTGAAGGTGACCATCCAGGACCTCGGCTGGCGCAGCGGCGGGCGGTACCTGCCCCAGCAGTCGGACATCAGCAGCGTAGTATTCTGGTACCAGCGCGAGCCGCATGCACCTTTCCCGAAACTGCCTTCGAAAGACGAACTGGAAGTTAACTAAATCATCAACGGCAACAAGTGAAGCAAGGCCGGTCATAAAATCAACACATCATGCACGAGCCAGGACCACAACTCATTGGCAATACAGACAGCGCCGAAGGAGAACAGACCTTCCGGGCCTTCAGCCCGCAACGGCAGGAATGGCTGCAGCCCCCGTTCCGGGAAGCAACGGCGGAAGAGATCGGCCGCGCGGCAACGCTGGCGGCGGAAGCCTTCAACAGCTACAAAAAAAAGGACGGCGCACAACGCGCCGCTTTCCTGCGCGCCATCGCAGAGGGCATTATTGCGCTCGGCGACGGGCTGATCAACACCGCTTCCGCTGAAAGCGGGCTGCCTGCGGCACGCCTGCAGGGCGAGCGCGACCGCACTACCAACCAGCTCCGGCTTTTCGCCGATCTTATCGAGGAAGGCTCCTGGGTGAATGCGCGCATCGACAAAGGCACGCCGGATGTCAGGCAGCTGCAGATACCGTTGGGTGTGGTGGCTGTTTTCGGCGCAAGCAATTTTCCGCTGGCCTTTTCCGTAGCCGGCGGCGACACGGCAGCAGCGCTGGCCGCGGGCTGCACCGTTGTATGTAAAGCACACCCCGCACACCCCCATACATCACACCTCGTGGCCAATGCCATTCGCACGGCCGCCGGCCGGACCGGCATGCCCGACGGTGTATTTTCCCTGTTACATGGCGCCACCATCGAAACGGGGCAGCAGCTGGCCGTTCATCCATTATTGTCCGCGATCGCCTTTACGGGATCATTCAGAGGCGGCAAGGCTCTATACGACACGGCTACACGAAGGGCGGTGCCCATCCCCGTGTTCGCGGAAATGGGCAGCGTCAACCCCGTTTTTTTCCTGCCGGGTATTCTGAAGGAAAAAGGGGAAACTCTGGCCACGCAGTTCCTGCAGTCGCTCACCATGGGAACCGGCCAGTTCTGCACCAACCCCGGGCTGTTCGTTACGCACGCGGAAAACGGCGTATTCATGGAAACGCTGCAAAAGAATATCTCCGCGCTGCTTGCGGGCTGCATGCTCACACCGGGCATCCTGGACGCATACAACAAAGGGCTCGGGCAATTGCAGCAGGCCGGCGCACAGTTGCTGGGCAAAGCAACGGGCGCCGCCCACGAAGCCGCCCCTGCCCTTCTGCAGATCAGCGTGCAACAGGCTATTGAGAGCCCGGCGCTTTGCCATGAAGTGTTCGGCCCTTCTTCGCTGCACATCCGCGCGAACGGGCCCGGGGAACTTTATAGTCTTGCCGCGGCACTGGAAGGGCAGCTCACTGCCACCATCCACGGCACGGAAGAAGACCTCCGGCAACACGCCGGGCTGGTGGACATCCTGCGGGAAAAAGCCGGGAGGCTCGTGATCAACGGTTTTCCTACAGGCGTTGCCGTTAACCATGCCATGGTACACGGCGGCCCATGGCCTGCGACCACCCCGGCAGCCGGCACCTCGGTAGGCACAGCGGCTATTTACCGCTTCTGCAGGCCGGTCTGTTTCCAGGACTTCCCCGCTTACCTGCTGCCACCCGAGCTGCAAAACGGCAACCCGCTGGGCATCTGGCGGCTGCTGAACGGGCAGTTCTCCAAAAACGCGCTGCAGTAACACATTTGTTCATCTCTATTTCCTAAACATACTTTACTTATGGACCTGGGTTTAAAAGACAAGATCATCATCGTGACAGGAGGCGCCAAAGGAATTGGAGCAGCTATTTCAGCAGTGCTCGCCGAAGAAGGCGCTGTTCCCGTCATCATCGGCAGGAATGAGGACGACAACCTGCAGCACCTGACCCATATCGAACGGTCCGGCGGCAAAGGCTGGCAGGTAACCGCCGAGCTAACAGAGCCTGAAGCATGCAGGGAAGCGGTGAGCGCCATCGCGGCCAGGTTCGGCAGGATAGACGGGCTGGTGAACAATGCAGGTATCAACGACGGCGTAGGGCTGGAACATGGCGGATATGAAAACTTCATGCGTTCGCTGCACCGCAATCTTGTGCATTATTACCTCGTTGCGCACCATGCGCTGCCTTACCTGAAAAAAGATAAAGGCGCGATCGTCAACATCAGTTCAAAAACGGCGGAAACCGGCCAGGGCAATACTTCCGCCTATGCCGCGGCCAACGGCGGGCGCAACGCCCTCACCCGCGAATGGGCCGTGGAGCTGCTGCCCTACTCCATCCGGGTGAACGCCATCGTGGTGGCTGAATCGTGGACGCCGCTCTATGAAAGCTGGATCAATACCTTCGAAGATAAAGAGACCAAGCTGGCGGGCATACTCGCCGGCATCCCGTTCGAAAAAAGAATGACTTCGCCCCAAGAAATTGCGCACACTGCCGCCTTCCTGCTGTCTTCCAGGTCCAGCCACACTACTGGCCAGCTCATTCATGTGGACGGCGGTTATGTGCACCTGGACCGGGCCCTGAAATAATTTTCCCAACTCAATTCATATGCGCCAACAGATCATCCAGATACATCCTAAAGACAATGTGTGGGCTGCACTGCAGGACCTGCCGGCCGGTACCGCCATCAACGGCGTTACAGCCCTGCGCGACGTTGCGGCGAAACATAAGCTGACCAGCGAATTCATTCCCAAAGACGGGGCCGTTATCATGTACGGCGTGCTGGTAGGGCTTGCCAACGAAGACCTCCCCGCGGGCGAGCTGGTAACCACCAAAAACATCCGCCACGCTTCCGGCAGTTTTGCCGTGAAAGAAGAAAGGCATACGGAATGGGACCGGCCCGATGTTTCCCGATGGGCGCAGCGTACATTCATGGGTTATCACCGTTCAGACGGGCGCGCAGGCACCGGCAATTACTGGGTGATCATTCCCATGGTATTTTGTGAGAACCGCAACGTACAGACGCTGCATAAAGTGCTGGTAAACGAGCTCGGCTACACGAAGCCCAACCCTTACGAAACCATGCTGCGGCAACTGCTTCACAGCACCGCCTCTCCGGAGCAGCCGCTGCCGGCGCAGGGGCGGAGGTTCCCCAATATAGACGGCATCAAACTGCTGAGCCATACGCTGGGCTGCGGCGGCACCAAAGACGATGCGCGCACGCTCTGCGGGCTGCTGGCAGGGTACATCACCCACCCCAACGTAGCGGGCGCCACCGTGCTTAGTCTCGGCTGCCAGAACGCACAGCTGGAAATGCTGCAGGAAGAAGTAGAAAAACGGGTACCCGGGTTCGGCAGGCCCCTGATCTGCCTGGAGCAGCAAAAGATCGGCACAGAGAAAGAGCTGATGGAACAGGCGCTGCAACGCACGTTCGAAGGCCTTGCAAAAGCGAACGAACAACAGCGCGCCCCTGCCCCGCTGAGCAAACTGATCATCGGCATGGAATGCGGCGGCTCCGACGGGTTCTCCGGCATTTCCGCCAATCCCGCCGTGGGGCGCGTAGCAGATATCGTAGTGGCGCTCGGCGGCTCCGTCATCCTCTCGGAATTCCCGGAGCTTTGCGGTGTGGAGCAGGAGCTGAGCGACCGTTGTACAGACATCACACTCGCTACCCGTTATACGCAGCTGATGCGGGAATACGCCGCCCGTGCAGAAGCGGTAGGGTCCGGGTTCGACTCCAATCCTTCCGCCGGCAACATCCGCGACGGGCTCATCACCGACGCCATTAAATCAGCCGGGGCCGCTAAAAAAGGCGGCTCTTCGCCGGTGACGGACGTGATCGATTATCCCGGGCGCGTGACGAAACCCGGTCTTGCCCTGCTATGCACACCCGGCAGCGATGTAGAATCCACCACTGCCGAAGTAGGCGCGGGCGCCAACATCGTGCTGTTCACCACCGGCCTCGGCACGCCTACCGGAAACCCGGTAACACCCGTGCTCAAGCTTTCCACCAACACGAAACTGGCCAATAAAATGCGCGACATCATCGACCTGGACACCGGCACCATCATCAGCGGCGAAGAATCCATAGACGAAGTGGCCGCGCGCATCATGGAACTGGT
>CBFHAF010000479.1:0-4388 GCA_965653435.1 uncultured Chitinophaga sp. | reverse complement strand
TCCATCCGTCATTGCGAGGAGCAGCAACGCCAAAGCGGGTGGGGTGACGAAGCAATCTCCTTCATAGAACCGATATGCCTTCCAATGTCAGGAGATTGCTTCGTCGCACCTCCCGCACAAAATCCCCGCTGCTCCTCGCAATGACGGGCTTTTGCTATGACATGCTTTTCGCAATGACCGGCTTTTAATTCACGCTTACTTTCATCACTACTTTTTTCACCTGCTCAGGCCCGTCTGCCCGCAGGTTGGGCATATGGAGGTCCGTAGGAAAAAAAATCGCGAAATAACCCGCTTCGAGGCGGGAGAAAAAAGAAGGCTTTCCGGCAAACAGCATATAGTCGGACGCTTCGTCGTAAGCCTTGCTGGGCTTTTTTTCCAGCATGAAGTCGTGCCCGATCAGCTCTTTCCCCTTATGGATATATTGCACGTCAATATATTTTTTATGGGATTCCATCTGCTCCCCTGCCGGGTCGATGGTTTCATATTCATTTACGATGGCGATGATGTCTGTTCCATCCACTTCATATTTCCCTTTTTCCAGCTTTGAAAAGTCCGTTTGGGCCAGGTATTCGAAGGTTTTGATGAATTTAGGGCCAAGACCATAGTAGAGTGCCGCGTTATCCAGTGTGTCAATAATCATAGTAAAAAATTAATCGGCGAGAAATATACGGAGTTTTTGATATCTCCAGGTGAAAACATTATTTCTGCATTTTCGATCCCTTCCTTGTTTATGAACCGCGCCTTGCGCGGTAATGGTTGGGGCTTACGCCCATGAGCTTGTTGAACATGCGGGAGAAATAATACGGGTCCGCCATCCCCAGCTTATAGGCGATCTCCTTCACCCGCATATCCGTGAAGATGAGGTACTGGCATGCCTTCTGTATCTTAAGGTGATTAAAATATTCCATCGGCGAAAACCCTGTGCGCTTGCGGAAAATGTAGGAGTAATGCGAAGCGGAAAGGTTCACGGCCTGCGCCAGCACCTGTAAAGTAAGCGCCTGCGCCAGCTGTTCCTGCATGTAGCTGATAGACAGCTCCACGGCGTCTTTCCGTCGGTTCTTTTCCGAGAGGCTGAACTGGTCGTCGTACAGGAAAGACGAGAGGAAATGCCAGAGGCACATATTTGCATAACAGAGATTATCGCTCCCATACCCCCTTTCGAGGCTTGCATACATATCCTCGAACAGCGCTATCCGCTTCTGCTGGAAGGTGATGCTGCCCATATGCCCGCCGTGCCTGCGTATCATCGCCTCCGTGATCTCTTTGGCCATCGGGCCTTTGAAGTGCGTCCAGTAAATGGTCCAGGAATCACCTTCATCCGCGGAATAGCTGTGCGCGCTGCCCGCCGGGATGATCACGAAAGAATCCGGCTGCAGCAGGTATTTTTTCTTCCCGATCTGCGCCTGGCCTTTGCCTTCGCGGCAATAGATGAGGATATGCTGGTCTATGCCATGCAGGCGCTGCCGGAAATGGTACCGCGCTTTCGGGTAATAACCGATATCCGTAATATAGGCCCCGCCGATCACGGGGTCGCCCGCGCAGCCTTCAGACACGATCTTCCTCGGCAGTATGACGGCGCGCTGGCCTTCGAAACCTTCTTTTTTGCGGATCATCGTTAAAGATAATAAATAATAAAAAAGTCCATTTAACCCCGGTACAGATCAAACTTATCTGTGTATCTGACATAACAGACCGTAAGATAATCCATCATATCCGTAATTATGACTATTGAACCGGCGGCCGGGATGTGCAATATTTGTAACAATTCTTTCCACGGCGTTAAAAACGTAATGTTATGAAAAAACGACTACTGCTTTCAGGACTATTCCTCCTATGCCTGTACCAGCTCTCCTTTTCGCAGGGCTCGCCCGTTACCGGTAAAATTTCCGGGCCGGACGGCGCCCCGCTTCCCAACGTATCAGTGCAGGTAAAAGGCACTTCAACCGGCGCCATCACCAACGCCCAAGGCACATTTTCCCTGCAGGCAGGCGCCAATGCCGTTCTTCTTATTTCCTCCATCGGCTTCCTGCCGCAGGAAGTGGCATTAAAAGGCCGCTCATTCATTGCACTGACCCTCGAAACGGACAACAAAACACTCAACGACGTAGTGGTGATCGGCTACCAGAGTACCGCGCGCAAAAATGTGACCACATCCATCTCCTCCGTTTCCTCTAAAGATATTGAACCCTATACCACCGGCACCGTAGCCACCGCGATCCAGGGCAAGCTGGCCGGCGTGCAGATCATGGCGGCCGACGGCAGCGTAGGTTCCCAGCCCCGCATCCTCGTGCGCGGGCTGAGCAGCATCACGGGCAACACCAATCCCCTCGTGATCGTGGACGGTATGGAAGTCGGCTACAACTTCATGAATACGATCAACCCGCTGGACATCCAGAGCATCGACGTACTGAAGGACGCATCCGCCGCTTCCATCTATGGCGCGCGTTCCGGCCAGGGCGTTATCCTCATCACCACCAAAAAAGGACGCGGAGCGCCTGCCATCAATTTCTCCGCCACCTACGGCATCACGCAATCCCCCAACGTAAAGCTGGCCGGCGCACAGGAATACGCCGGGCTCATGAACCAGATCGCCACCAAAAGCAGCGCCCCCCTGCCTTTCCCGGATGTGAGCAGCCTCAGCAACACCAATTACTGGGACGAAACCTTCGGCCAGGGCAACCGCCAGAACTACAACCTGAGCATCGCCGGCGGCGGCAACGGCCTTTCCGTATTCGGCAGCCTCGGCTATTACTCCGAGGAATCGTACGCCGGCAAAGAAGCGGGCCAGTGGAGGAAAATAACGGGCAGGCTGAACGTGGACTGGGAAGTGAACAAAGTCATAAAAACCGGCATCAACATCGCGCCGCGTTACGAGAACTATCCTTTTGCGCCGCTGAACCTTACCTGGGGCGCTTTCGCGATGGACCCCACCGTGGCCCCTTTCCGCAGCGAAGCGGATGTGATGAGCTCGCTTCCGCCGCTCAACGGTGTGTTCGCTGATTTTATGACGGCGTTCAACCCGTATTACAGCACCCCCGGCAGATCGCTTTTTAACGGGCTGATCAACCCGGCATTCAGCAAACGCACCAACTTCGATAAAAGAGAATACTTCGGCGGCCAGTTCAGCACTTACCTGGAGATCAAACCGGTGAAAGGCCTCGTGCTGAAATCCGTACTGGACGCTACCGCCAACTTCGGGCAGCTGAATAACTACACCCCGAAATATTATTTCGCGCCCAACAACTACAACGCCAGGTCCGCCGTTTCGTCCAACACCAACCAGAACAGCCGCGTGAAGATCACCAGCACGATCGACTATACGCTGCCGCTGCCTGAAACGCATGCGGTGAACGTGCTGCTGGGCCACAGCTACGACAGCTATTCCGTGAAAGGCACCACCGCCGCGCGTGAGAACGTGCCGTTCGACGCAGAGCCTTACCGCTACCTCACATCCGGCAACCTCGTGACCGGCAACGGCGGCTCTTATCAGCCCGGGGCCGCGCCCTTCGGCAAAATGCTTTCCTTCTTCGGATCGCTGCGCTATAACTACAAAGAAAAATATTATCTCACCGGCACGATGCGCGCAGACGCATCCAGCCTGGTGAACCCGCTTTACCGCTGGGGTTATTTCCCCTCCGTGTCCGGCGCCTGGATAGTGTCGCAGGAGAATTTCTTCGACCCGCTGAAAGACCACGTAAGCTTCCTGAAGCTCAGGGCCAGCTGGGGCAAAAGCGGCGGCAACCTGCCCGGCAGCGTGGGCGAGTATATGTCTTACGTGAACATGACCACATACGTGGACGCAACCGGCAAAGTGATCAACGGCTACGCCCCCAGCTCCATCAGCAACCCCGAGCTGAAATGGGAGATACAGCAGGACTTTACCGTAGGCCTCGACGCCGCCCTGTTCAACGACCGGCTGAATATCTCCGTGGACCGCTACACCCGCAACCCGAAGAGCCTGCTGCTGCCCGTGCGGGTGGACTTTGCCCTCGGTTACCCGCAGGGATACATCGCCACGCAATACGCCAACGTCGGCGAAATGACGACCAAAGGCTGGGACGTGGCCATCGGTTATAAAGACAATATCAGCCGCAAGCTGAGCTACGGCGTGAACCTTACGCTCACGCAGTTCAAAAGCGAAGTGAACTACCTCTCCAGCTCCGACCCGATCCTTGGCGGGGAGAACAACGAAGTGATCAGCACCTTCCGTTCCCGCACCACCGTTGGCCATGCGCCCGGTTCCTGGTGGGGCTTTATTGCGGACGGCGTGTTCCAGACGAACGAAGAAGCCGGCGTGTATGTGAACAAGAACGGCGAAAGGCTGCAGCCGCAGCAGCGGCAAGGTCTTCATCAACGGCAAGGACACGAGCACCATCGATCCGATCAAG
>CBFHAF010000478.1:0-4401 GCA_965653435.1 uncultured Chitinophaga sp. | reverse complement strand
TTTTTTATATATAATTATAAAAAATATTGAAATCCAGATTGAATTCCAAAATATTTATAATAAAAAATGCTGTAAAAAAAAACGCGGCCGCATATGCAGCCGCTTTCAGTATTGTCCGATTGTATTACTACCAGTAAAACTCCAGGCCCTGGAAAGGCGCGCTTACGCTGGTAAATTCGTTGCGCACGATCTTGGAGCCGAGCAGGCCGGTGACCCGGAAATAATCGATGCTGCCGTAACCTTTGAACGTTACCCGCAGATCCATCAGGCGGCCGATAGCGCCGCTGTAGTTGATGCTTTTCACGAGCGAGCCGTTGAAATAGATCGCACAGGTGCTGCCCGTGGTGCGCATGGTCACCTCCGTCCAGTCCTCGAAAACATGCACGAGCTCAGGCGCGTTGGAGACGCCTTCGGTGCCTACTTTCAGGTGAGTGTACTGCTGGTGCGTGGAGCTGCCGATGAACGAAGCCGCGACGGTCTTGTATTCCCCGTACATATGCATGGACACGTCGTAGGAAGATACAGCGCCGCTTCCGGTGGAAGGGTTTTTAAGCCGTACGGTGAAATTGAGCGTATCTGCGTCCGCAATGCCCAACTCGCAGAAATCACTGCTTTTCCATAACTGCATGGTAGTCCAGTATGGCGACCAATACGGCCCGCTGTGCATCCGGAATACTCCGCCGGAAACATAGGGATCAATGGCCACAGTGTCCGCCTGCCAGAAAGGCGAATCAGTGGAAAATACACCTTGCATGCCATATGAACAGGCTAACAGGGAGGCATCCGCAGACGATTGCAGGTCTGCAGAAACTTTTTCAGGTACCAGGGCATTTTCTTTTTTACAGGAAAATACAAACATGAGCAGCATGGCTCCTAACAAATGGGTTTTAAGCTTCATGGGAGAAACTGGGTTTAAGGTGAATAAATAAAAGACGAACGGGTTAAGGGACCGGGTTACATGTTTTCCAAACGTAAGAATAATAGGGACTGCTGTCTTTTACAGGTTAACACGACATGTTTCCGTTTTTCATGCACCTAAAAATAATGAATATTTTTCCTAATACATAGTTTTTTATCAAAAAAAATGCGGCAACGAAGCCGCATTTTTTTTGTTTTATCTCATCCCTCCCGCAGCACTTTCATAACCGCGGTAAATTCTTCCGCGCCGTAACCAGCCGCATCCGCCCTTCTCAGCAAAGAAGCCGCCAGTGCGGGAAATTCCGCATTAATGCCGGCGTCGACGGCCGACTGCTCCATTCTCGCAGTGGCCTCCACGGATATACGCAGCGGGCTTTCGCCGATCGTGTAGTCATTGGCGTGGATCTTATCACCTTCATACTTCAGGAACTCGCCGAAGGGAGACGAAATACCGGCAACGATATCGCCGAATTCGTTCACCGGCAGCCCTTCCGATTCCATCACCCTTGCGCCATGGAAAAAACCGATGGAAGAACCGTAGATGTAGGATAAAGTGGCAAGGTCCACCGTTGGCGAGGCCGCGACGTTCTCTCCAAGGTCCCTGATGCCGCCGCCGAACACCTTCAGGACAGGCAGAACGGACTGCAGCACCTGTTTGTTCCCGGAAACCAGGATCGGTGTGTCTGCCCGGCCCATCTGGCTGGGAGCTGCCTGTATGGCCCCGTTCACGTATCCCGCGCCGTTCGCCGTTGCCCACGCCAGGCTGCTGCGGGCCTCTGCGGGGCTGATGGTGGTCAGCTGCACCAGCGTGCGGCCTTCCAGTACGGCTTCCACTTCCGCGGTCTGCAAAATTGTGGCAGTTGCTTTATGGTCGTATACGCAAACAACCGTTACGGGACTGGCCGCAATAGCCGCAGCGGCACTTTCCGCTACCACAACGCCCGCTTCCGCGAGCTCCTGCGCTTTGCCTGCAGTGCGGTTCCATGCGGTTACAGTGTAACCTGCCTGCAGAAGCAGCTTCGCAAGGGTAATGCCCATTGTTCCTAAACCGATAACGGTTATTTTTCCTTTCGTTGTCATGATCTGATCTGTTTTTGTTGATACAAACTTCCCACGAAAAGAGCGTGTAAAAAATAAGGGAAGAATTATTCCCACAGGGAAAATTTCTTCCCGGTTCAGCATTATTTCGATAACATTGCAACACAAAACAGCATAAAATGTACGAGCGTAAAATACCGGAAGACCTGGACTGCGGCATTAATGTGACCATGAAAGTGTTGAGCGGCAAATGGAAGCCCTGCATTATAGATGCCATTCACCGCGGTATCCGCAGGCCTGTTGAGCTTCACGCGGCCATTCCCGCCGCGGCGCCGCGCGTGATCAACATGCAGCTGCGCGAGCTGGAAGAGTTCAGCATCGTCAGCAAAAAAGTGTATCCGGACAGTGTTCCCCTGAAAGTGGAATATTATCTCACCCCGCTCGGCGAAAGCATCATGCCCGTTGTTACCGCGATCGATAAATGGGGCACAGCCAACAAAGAATGTATTGCAGGCATGTGCAGGGCGATGGAAGCGGAATGTGAATGATCCTTCGCTTTAAAGCTGTTCCCATCTTACTGCCGTACCCTTCAGGTATAAAGTTTGTGTTCACATCCTTAAAAACCTGACGATCATGGCAAAGAGCAGAGACGGGAATTTTATTCCACCAAAAGGCAAACCCTCCGGCAACAACAGGGAAGAAACCCCTGACATCCGGCGCGAGCTGAACGATGCAGGCGCTGATACCAGCAACGTTCACGTCATGCACCCCAACCGCAATGTAAGCAAAAGAGAAGAAGAAGAACTGGCGGAACAGCAGCCTGAATATATCAGCTATAAACAACAGCCGGACACCCTGCAGCAACCGGAAGAGACCACCCGGCCCCAGCCTCTTCCAGACAGCTTTTCACGCGAAGACCTAATAAAGCTGGCCAATCACAGTTCCCCTTATTCTATTTCTATTTTCCTGCCCACGCACCGTTCCGGCGTTGAAGTGAACGAGCTGCAGGATATGATACAGTTTAAGAACACCCTGCAGCAGGTGCAGCAGGAACTGCAGGAAAAAGGCCTGCCCATGCAGGAAATTGAATCCCTGCTTATGGGAGGTTTCGATCTTGCCAAAGACGATGCCTTCTGGCACAGGCAGCAAGATGGCCTGGCCGTGTTCATAGCGCCCGGCTTCTTCCGCTACATCCGGCTGCCCTACCCGACGAAAGCATTCACATACATCCACGATACATTTTATGTAGGCCCGCTCACCGGGCTGCTGCGTGGCCGTGACCGCTTTTACCTGCTGGCGCTCAGCAAGAGTAGAGCCACCTTGTACGAAGGCGACGGCTGGGGTATGAAAGAAGTACCGGTGCCCGAAATGCCCCATGGCATAGACGATGTTGTACACTTTGAGGAAAAAGATGACCAGAAATTATTCCGCACCGGCGGCAGGGGCGCCGGCGAAGGCGCTAACTACCATGGCATCGGCGCGGGCAAACCAGATGAAAAGGAAAATATTTCGATGTATATGGACGAAGTGGACGAAACGCTCTGGAAAAAGCTGCTGAGCACCGAGAACGTGCCGCTGCTGCTGGCCGGCGTGGATTACCTGATACCGATCTTCAAACAGCGCACGCGGTACCGTCATATCAATGAACAACATCTGTCCGGCAATTTTGAAAGGGAGAACGCCTCCACGATGTTCGAAAAAGCCAGGCCGCTGATGCAACCATATTTCGAGCAGCCATTCAACGAGGCGGTAGAGCGCTATCATAACAACCGTGCTACCGGCCTTACGTCAGCTTCTCCTGAAGACGTGATCCCCGCTTGTTTTTATGCGAAGGCGGATATCGTGTTCGTACAGGAAAACTGCCATCTCTGGGGCTCGTTCAACGAGCAGGACAACCGGCTTACGCTGAACGAAGAAAGGCAGAACGACGATGCCTGCATGCTGAATGCGGCCGTTTCCAAAGCGCTGCAAACCGGCGCCACGGTATATGTAACACCAAAGGAACATATGCCCGACGGGGCTGTAATAGCGGCATTGATGAGATATTGACCTGAGTACTTATAGCTTCAGTTGGTTGAATGGAAGGCCCGCGCGCACGAAGCCGCGGGCCTTCCTGTACAATATCGCCACTTTAAATTATTACCGGGAAGGAAAGCATAATCAATGTATCCTTATAAGCGCTACGCCATTGGCATTCCTGAACTTTTCAGAATCAGGCCTGTCGAATACGATGGGTAATTCTCCTTAAAAACTTGCTTAAAGCGATAATTTGTAGATTTTTTTATCGATAGGACCCCTATCGGGAGGAAAATAAAAATCTGGAATTGGAACGAAGCAAAATAAAGAAAAAATACCAAAATGGTTCCGTGCCGGTCATTCTAAGACCAGCAATGTTATCCTGGCTCTGCCTTACCTACGGCTTCGCCTGCTCTATCTGCGAGTGGT
>CBFHAF010000477.1:0-4407 GCA_965653435.1 uncultured Chitinophaga sp. | reverse complement strand
CTGGCAGTCTATCACTTCCAGTTCCTGCCCGTGTTCCTTCACAAAAGTGATAAAGGCCGCTTTTGAAGCGTTGCTGGTTTTGGAGAACATGCTTTCCCCGAAAAAACATTTCCCGATCCTGACGCCGTACAAGCCGCCAACCAGCTTGTCATCTTCCCAGCATTCAACGGACAGGGCATAACCTGCCTTATGCAGCCGGACGTAGGCTTCCTGCATGTCGCGGGTGATCCATGTGCCGTCCTGCCCTTCGCGCTCGATGCTGCGGCAGTTGCTGATCACATCCGGGAAGGCCTGGTTGTAGGTGACGCGGAAACGTTTTTGCTTCAGCAGCTGTTTCATGCTGTGGGAAACTTTCAGTTCGGAAGGGAAAAGCACGAACCGCGGGTCCGGCGACCACCAGAGGATGGGCTTGCGGTTGTACCAGGGAAAAATGCCGGAGCGGTAGGCCAGCAGCAGGCGTTCCATGCTGAGGTCTCCCCCCACGGCCAATAGCCCGTCGGGCTCCGCCAGGGAAAGGGGCGGGAAAACCAGTTCATCGTCGGGGAGGTAGAAGAGGGGCATTTATGATGCAACTGTTTCTTCGAGGGTAGCGCTGATACCCCTGTCCAGCAGGGCTTCGCACATAGGTTTCAGGTCTTCGAACGGGCCTTTTTTAACGGCGTATTTGCCGTTGTTGTGGATGATCAGGGCGCACTGTTCCGCCTGTTCGGCCGTATGGCCGCATACTTCTATCAGCGACTGGATCACCCAGTCGAAAGTATTAAAATCGTCGTTCCAGACGATAATGGAAAAGGGGAATTGTTCTGCCGTTTCCACCAGCACTTCTTCCTCTTCCTGTACGGATACGCCTGTTCCCGTATAACTCATGATTGCAACCGATATTTCCACAAAGTTACATTTTTTTGCCAATGACCACCGTTTTGGCAGAATGGTTGTAAATTAACGGCAACGAACGATAAATATAAGTAGATGAAAGGTTTGGATTTATTTAATCACTTCAGCTTACCCCTGAAGGATCCGGTTCCGATTTTTTCGCTGGTATTATTCATCATCCTCCTGGCGCCGATCGTGCTGCGCAAGTTCAGGATACCGAGCATTATAGGGCTCATCCTGGCGGGTATGGCCATTGGCGACCATGGGTTCAAGATCATAGAAAAAGGCAGCATCAATCTTTTTGGCAATGCGGGGTTGCTGTACATCATGTTCCTGGCCGGCCTCGAGCTGGACATGACGGAGTTTCGCAAGAACCGCCACCGCAGCCTGGTTTTCGGCGCATTCACTTTTTTTATTCCCCTTATTCTCGGTTATATACTCTGCACCTACGTGCTGCATTTTAACCTGATGGCTTCGCTGCTGATATCCAGCATGTTCGCCACGCATACCCTGGTGGCCTACCCGCTGGCCAGCAGGCTGGGCATTACCAAGGTGGAAGCCGTTACCGTAGCCGTTGGCGGCACGATCATCACCGATACGGCCGTGCTGCTTATCCTGGCCGTTATCACCGGCGCGGAAGCGGGCAACCTCAACACCGCATTCTGGCTCCAGCTGGGCATTTCCCTGGCGGTGTTCGCGGTGATTGTTTTATGGGGCTTCCCGCTTATCGGCAGGTGGTTCTTCAAAAAGATCAAAGACGATAAGACGACGCACTTCATATTCGTGCTGGCCCTGGTGTTCCTGGCCGCTTTCCTGGCTGAGCTGGCAGGCGTGGAAGCCATTATCGGGGCCTTCCTGGCGGGGCTTGCGCTCAACCAGCTGATACCGCATACTTCCCCGCTGATGAACAGGATAGAGTTTGTAGGCAATGCCCTTTTTATCCCGTTCTTCCTCATTTCCGTGGGTATGATCGTGGACCTGAAGGTGCTGCTGAAAGGCCCGGAAGCCCTTATCATAGCAGGCTCGCTCACCGCCATGGCCCTGGCCAGCAAATGGCTGGCGGCATTTTTTACCCAGCTTTCCTTCGGTTACACCGCCACGCAGCGCAACGTGATATTCGGCCTCAGCAGTTCCCATGCTGCCGCTACCATCGCCGTGATACTGATCGGTTATAAAATGGGCATCATCGACGAACATGTGCTGAACGGCACGGTGGTGCTGATACTGATCACCTGCATGGTTGGCTCTTTTGTGACTGAGAGCGCGGGCCGCAAGCTCGCTATCCAGGAAGCGGATAAAAAACCGGAGATGTCAGGCGGGCCGGAACGTTTTCTCATTCCCGTGGCCCATCCCGAAAAAATGGAACCGCTGATAGATTTTGCGCTGATGGTGAAAGACCCCAGCAATGGTGCGCCTGTATATCCCATGGTGGTAGTGCAGGACGATGAGGAAGCCCGCGAGAAGATCTACGCCAGCAATAAAATGATGGAAAAAGTAGTGATGCATGCCGCCGCTTCCGAAAGCAATGTACAGGTAGTAACGCGTGTAGACCTTAACGTTACGGATGGCATCTCCCGCGCGGTGAAAGAACTGCTTATCTCGGATGTGATACTGGGCTGGAGCGATAAGACCAGCGCAACGGACCGCCTGATCGGTTCGTTCTTCGGCAGCACGACGGACAACGTGTTGCAAAGCGTATGGGAAACCGTTTATGTATGCCACTTTCAGCATCCGCTCAGCACGACCAAAAAAATGGTGCTCATATTGCCGCGCAACACAGAGTATGAGCTGGGTTTTGTGCATTATATGCAAAAGATCATCCTCCTGGCAAAACAGGCCGGCGCGAGGATCGTGTTGTATAGCGGAAAACAGACGCAGCTGGGCGTGCAGCGGTTTATCGCCGAAAACAAACAGAGCGTGGAACTGACGTTTAAAATACTCGAAAACCCGGAGGACTTCCTGGTGCTGGCACGCAACATCTCGCGCGACGACCTGGTGGTGACCGTTTCCGCGCGCAAAGGCACGCTCTCGTACCAGCCATACCTGGATGGCGTACCGCAACGGCTGCTGCGGCATTTCAAAGACAACAACGTGATACTCATATACCCTGAACAACGCACCGCTGAAAACAGCGAGCCCGGCATGCAGGAAGGCGACATCACGCTGATGCCGATCCAGGAGCAGCTGCGGAACATCAACAAGATCAGGAAAGCCGTGAGGCGGATCTTCAAAGGGAAGCAGCAGGAAGAAACAGAAGAATAAAGTATAAGATCATCATAAAAAACGGTGGCTTCAGCATATGAAGCAACCGTTTTTTTATTCCGTGGGAATAAAAAAAAGAGGCACCGTTGCGGTACCTCTTTTTCGTGGGAGCTGGCGGATTCGAACCGTCGACCCTCTGCTTGTAAGGCAGATGCTCTGAACCAGCTGAGCTAAGCTCCCGTTGCTGCTGTAAGAGGGTGCAAATATATAGACAAATATTTCAAAACCAATCAACCGGGGAAAAATTTTTTCAGCGGAGAGCGGGGGCGCTTTTCCGGAAGTGCCATTCAAGGCCCGCCACCAGTACGCGCCCGGGTTGAGAAGGCATCAGGTAGTTGGTGGTGTTCGCCAGGTTGTCTACAGAAAACCGGAGCGTAAGCCGTTTGCCCAGTAATGACTTTTGCAGGGACGCATACAGGAGCGTATAACCCTCCACAAAAACATCATAGCGGTCGATGTAGCCATTGTTGTCCACATCCAGGAAACCGTATTTGCTGCGGTAGCTTGCACGGAAAGAAGCGCCGAGGCCCCAGGGAAGATATTCGTAATAGATCTGCGCATTGCCGGAATGGCGGCTGCGGTTGGGTAAAGCGAAATAATCGCCGGTGCCGGCGGTGCGGATGCCTTCAGGCGTGCGAACCGCGGCGTAGGCTCCCGCACCGGCGCGGATGGAATCCAGCACATCGGCGCTGCGCACATCCAGCAGCTGGTAGCCTGCGGTGAACAAAAGCCCTTTCAGCGGGCTGTACCGCACACTGCCTTCCAGCCCGCGGTTGAATACCTTGCTGATATTGATGTAGGAGAACAGCTGCTGCCCGTTGTTCATGATACCGAACTGCTCTGTGTTGATCAGGTTGCGGATGTTGTGGTAGAACCCGTTCACGGTTATCTCCGCATCGGCGCTGATGTTGAAAGTAAGGCCGAGGTTATACGAAGTGGATGTTTCAGGCTGAAGGCTGCGGAGGTTTTGTGCGTTGCTCCATACCTGCTTCACGGTGCCTGCGGCTTTCAGCTCCTGCGCTTTTTCGTGGAAGATGTTCGCGCCAATGACCGTGTAGCCCTGAGTGATATTGGTGAATACCTGGTACATCTGCGCATAGGCAGGCGCTTTGAAGCCATTGCCGAAAGAAGCGTTCAGCTTCAGCCATTTTGCGGGGCGGTAACCGGCGCCCGCGCTGAAATTGAGCTTTCCGCCGTAGTCGGTGTTGCCGTCGTAACGCAGTCCCGCCGTGAGCTGCAGCGAAGTGGCCGGCTGGTATTGCGCCTGTGCGT
>CBFHAF010000476.1:0-4411 GCA_965653435.1 uncultured Chitinophaga sp. | reverse complement strand
GACGCTATTCACGGCGATCTGGGGATGATCACCCCGGACGACGTGGTGATGTGCATCTCCAAAAGCGGGGAATCGCCGGAGATAAAAGTGCTGGTCCCCCTGGTGAAAAACCTGGGCAATACCCTGGTGGCGATCGTGGGGAAAGTAGATTCTTACCTGGCGCAATCGGCACATTTTGTGCTTAATACGTCAGTTGCACAGGAAGCTTGCCCCAATAACCTGGCCCCCACTTCCAGCACCACAGCCCAGATGGTAATGGGCGACGCGCTGGCAGTCTGCCTGATCGAGATGAAAGGGTTCACGGCGGAAGACTTTGCGAAGTTCCATCCGGGCGGCACTTTGGGGAAAAAACTCTACCTCAGGGTGGGAGATCTCAGCCGCCTTCACCAGGTACCGAAGGTAAGGCTTGAAAGCACCCTGCGGGAAGTGATCGTGGAAATATCCTCCAAAATGCTGGGCGTAACCGGCGTGATGGACGGGGAAGACCGCCTTCAGGGCATTATTACGGACGGAGACCTGCGGCGCATGCTCGAAAAGAATATGGATGCGGCCGGGGTGAAAGCCGGGGACATTATGAGCCGCAACCCCAAAACCATCCAGCATGATGAATTGGCGGTGAATGCGCTGGAACTGATGAGGGAATACGACATAACGCAACTTCTGGTCATGAAAGATGATCAGTATCATGGAATTATACATTTACACGATTTAATCAGAGAAGGAATTATTTGAGCGATGACACCGTTGAATAACCATTTTTACGTGGCCATTATGGCCGGAGGTATCGGTAGCCGTTTCTGGCCTTACAGCCGCACGGACTATCCCAAACAGTTCCTGGATATCCTCAATACGGGGAAGACCCTTCTGCAATGGACCTACGACAGGTTCACGCAGTTCATTCCCGAAGAAAATATTTACGTTGTTACGCACCACCAGTATGCAGATACTGTGGGTAAGCAACTGCCCAACCTCCCGGCAGCCAATATCGTGAGTGAGCCCTCCAGGAAAAACACAGCGCCCTGCGTAGCGTATATTTCCCATAAGATCCATAAAAAAGACCCGAAGGCCAGCATCATCTGCGCCCCGGCGGACCATCTCATCATGGATCCTACCAACTTCACCAGCACCTGCCTCAATGCGTTGCTCTTTGCACAAAAGAACAACGCACTGCTCACGCTCGGCATCAAGCCAACACGGCCGGATACCGGTTACGGCTATATCCAGTACGAGACGGAACAGGTGGCGGATAACGTGTACAAAGTGAAGACCTTCACCGAAAAACCCAACCTGGAACTGGCCAAAACTTTCCTGAAAAGCGGGGACTTCCTCTGGAATGCAGGCATTTTTGTGTGGAATTCAAAATCTATCCTGCAGGCTTTTGCCGCATACCTTCCTGAAATGGACGAGCTGTTCGTTGCAGAAAAGGAGGTGCTGAACACGCCGAAGGAAAGAGATGTGATAGACCGCATTTATTCACAATGCACCAATCTCTCCATAGATTACGGCATCATGGAAAAGGCGGACAATGTGTATGTGATCCCTTCAAACTTCGGCTGGAGCGACCTCGGCACCTGGGCTTCCGCATATGAGAACCTGGAAAAGGACTACCTGGGCAACGCTGTACAGGGCAAGAACGTCATGGTGATAGATGCCACGAAATGTATGGTAAAAGCACCGAACGATAAGCTGGTTGTGCTGCAGGGATTGGACGATATGATCGTGATAGACACCACGGATGTGCTGCTGATCTGCAAGAAAGAAAACGAACAGCAGATCAAGGAGTATGTGGCTGAAGTGAAGCGCCACAAAGGCGACAAATATATGTAGGCAAAGAACGGACAAGACATAAAAAAGCCGGAAGTGACTGCTCTTCCGGCTTTGCTTTTTCAGGCTCAGGCTGTTTCAACCATGCGCTGCGGTTGTCCTATCCGCTTGGTATGCTCATGGAAGGTTACCACGCCCGTCTCAACATCATACATGGCTCCTATGATGCCTACTTCGCCGCGGTCTATCAGGTCCGCGAGAATAGCGCTTTGCTCGAGGATCGTTTGTACCGAGCGTTCAGTGTGAATATTTGCTACCGCATCCACGAAATCGGGGTTCTTGGAAGTGCGGTTCTCTTTAAATGTTTTCTCCTGGAATACGGAGGGGCGGATCTTGCCCAGCAGGCCGGTGAGGTTGCCCATTTCAACGCCATCGCAGGCGCCTTTGATGGCTCCGCAGTGCGTGTGGTTGAGCACCACGATGATCTTGGAACCGGCCACCTTGCACGCGTATTCGAGGCTGCCCAACACGTTGTCCGAAATAACGGCGCCGGCCAAACGAATGCTGAAGATGTCCCCCAGCCCCTGATCGAAGATCAGCTCGGCGGAAGTACGGCTGTCCATGCAGCTCACGATTGCAGCAAAAGGCCATTGCCCTTCCTTGGTTTCGTTCACCTGCTCCAGCAGGTTACGGTGTGCACGCAGGTTGCCAACGAATCTTTCGTTTCCGTTCCTGAGCAGTTCAAGTGCGGTTTCCGGCGTCAGGCTGCTTTGGACGATTTTATTAAGTGTTCTCATGTGTTTGCGTTTAACTGGTCTGATGATTTTACGTTTACTGGTTTACTTCTGAAAAGGCCCTTGGTCCTGTATAGCCTCAGTTTACTGATAATTCCTTTAAAAGATCTTTATGCGTGCCGTTGGTAATGGCCACAACGGGTTTTTCCTTCTCCTTGTTCTCCAGGAAAAGATGGTCTGTATTATTGACCTTGTATGCTTCTTTAAACCCTTTGAGAATAACCTTGATGTGCTTCTGCGGCGCCTTGATCTGTGTGAATTCGCGGATGATGTCCAGCACGTCCTGGTCGATGTATACGGTCTTGCTGGCGTCTATCACCACGGTGCAGTTGTCCGGCATCTTATCCAGCGTAAGCAGGATGTTGGCTTTGTTGAGAAACGATACTTCCTGGCTCAGTTCAAGGTTGAAGAGATCGCCGGTGCGGTATTTCTCTTTATGGAAGAAATAAGGCGCCTTCATGTTGCCGATCATGATGAACAGGATGCTTACGCAGAGGCCTACCGCCACACCCACGAGCAGGTTGGTGAAAACGATCACCAGCACTGTAACCATGAAGGGTATCCACTGGTATTTGCCTTTGGCGAACATGGTTTTGAACACGGTGGGCTTGCACAGCTTGTAACCGGTTACCAGCAGCACCCCTGCGAGGGTAGACAGCGGGATGTGGTTCAGCAGCACCGGTATGAGCGCGGCGCACACCAGCAGCAGCGTGCCGTGCGTCATGGTGGCCAATTTGGTCCTGGCGCCAGAATTAATATTGGCGGAGGAACGCACGATCACAGAAGTGATGGGCAGGCCGCCGATCAGGCCGCTGGCCATGTTGGCAATACCCTGCGCGCGCAGCTCCCTGTTCGGGTCTGAGTACCTTTTCAGGGGATCGAGCTTGTCTGTCGCTTCCAGGTTCAGCAATGTTTCGATAGATGCTACCAGCGCGATAGTGCCCGCCACGATCCAGATCTGCCCGTTCGCCAGCTGGCTGAAATCCGGCAGGGAGAACTGGCTGATGAATCCGTTGAACGATTCGGCCACCGGCAGCGTTACCAGGTGCGTTTGTTCCAGCGCCAGGCTGGAGCCTGTGGCAATGAAAAGCTGGTTAAGCCCGACACCTGAGAGAACCGCTACCAGCGCAGCGGGTATGGCGCCCACTTTTGGTACTTTGGACCAGTAGAGAAGGATGAGGATGGAAACCAGCGTAATGATCGCCGCGCCTAATTGTATATGTCTGATGCTGTTCAGCGCAGAAGAAATAATATTCTCCCCGCTTACCTGGATGAAAGCCAGCTGGCCTTCCGCCTGCTCGTCGTGCCCAACGGCATGAGGTATTTGCGTAAGGATAATGCTTATGCCGATAGCCGTGAGCATACCGGTAATAACGTTGGACGGAAAATAGTTGGCGATTATGCCGGCCTTAACGAATCCCAGCAGCAGCTGGAGGCCCCCGGCGATAAATACCGCGAGTAAAAAGGCCTCGAACGAACCGAGTTTAAGGATCGCGGCGGCAACGATGGTGATCAGCCCGGCCGCGGGGCCGCTTACGCTAAGCTGCGAGCCGCTGAAAAAGCCCACCACCAGGCCGCCTAACATACCGGCTATAAGGCCGGAGAATAAGGGGGCGCCCGAAGCCAGGGCAATACCCAGGCACAATGGGATGGCTATCAGAAATACAACAAGGCCGGAGGACAGGTCGCCCTTGATATTGGAGAAGATAGAAGTCTTCGTACTCATCTTTGAATGGTTTATACAGATACCTGGCACTGAACCGCTCCTGTTGCATGCAGTCATGAAATGCGTGCAGGAATGGTCCGCATGGCCGCGGGCATGGTGATCAGCGAGACCCGCCACGGCTTCGTGT
>CBFHAF010000475.1:0-4411 GCA_965653435.1 uncultured Chitinophaga sp. | reverse complement strand
CAGTATCATCACGGCCCCTTTGTTGAAAATGATCTGCCGTTCCATCCCGAATTCCTTGATCACTTCGAGCACTGTAGCCTGGTGAGGTTCCCAGGTGGCCACGATCACGCGCCCGGCAGACAATGGCTGCACGCCGCGTTTGGCCAGTTCTTCAACGAATTCAGGTGGCGGCGGGTCGCCCAGCCTGGTTTCTTTCAGCGTAGCGGGATCGTACAGCAAAGCGCCGTTTTCTGCAATGATCAGGTCGAAAAGAATATGCCCGGGAAAAAGCCCCTTCAGCTCATCCAATTCGCGCCCCGTTACCAGCAACAGCACACGGCCGCTGGCCTTCAATGTTTTCAGTGACTCGACCACTTCTGCGGGAACAGCGCCATAGTGCGCAATGGTGCCATCATAGTCGGTGGCTAATACGCGGTATCTCATAACATGTGGTAACACATGAATTATACCATACCGTGGCGGGCAGTGTTAAATTATCACAACGGCGATGGTTGGCGCATTATATGGGCAGGTAATTTCCCGTAATGGCCGTTTCTTCCCCGGTTGCTTTTTAGCCCCGTGCCGTATAAATAGTGGAAATAGTAGTTGTGGTATATAAAAAAGCGTCCTGTTGCGGGAACAGGACGCTTTTTTATGCAGTAATATGTTTATTGTACAATGATGGTCAGGGTGGATTTCGGGCGGGTGATCTCTGTCACCGGCACATCATCCCATTCGCGGGAAACGTCCTGCAATATGTCGATCACTTTGTTGCGGGTCTCTTCACTTTCTTCCGCGAGGAAATATTCAAAATCGGTGATGGTGAGCAGGTAATTCTCTTCCGTGCCGTGCAGCTCCGTCAGGCAGTCGTACAGGGCATCCAGGTTGCGCCCGAAATAATCCGGGAAGCGGAATGCGCGGGAGATCTCATCATAAAACCCGTCTATTTCGATGCAGTTCTTCCCTTCGATGGTGGCGTTGTAAGTCGCTTTCATAATGATGGCAAGATACAAAAGGGTATGGAAAGAGGCAAATCGGAAGCTAATTCGGATGAAGCCGGTTTGATGGCATATGATACCGGACGCCGCCAGGCAGCGACCGCCCGAAACACCAGGTATTAAAGCCTTCTGTAATCGCCCTATTCATTCAATCATTGCTGTTCAGACAAGAAAACTAAAAATTCCAGGAAGCTATTTCCACACTTTTGCGATTCATCGCCAGACATGCCAATAAATGGAACTTCAACATAGTAGCTGTCGCTGTCATTATGGGTTTAGCGCAACGATATCTTCAGTTGGCCATAGTTGCAGAAAGGAATTGTTATTAAATCCTGTCCGCCGTCATCCTTTGCAGCCTAAGGGGAAATAATTCGAATGATTTAAGCAAGCACTAACTCCGGGAAAAAACAAAGAAGGCCCAAGCCAGTATTATGCCTCCGGCTATTAGCAACATCGGCGGCATTATGACACTCCAACGTTCGTCCTTAATAAGAAAAATATCCGGCTTTCCCGGATCATACACCACCGTTACTTTTTCACCCTGATCGTATAACAGGGAAGGAACACTGGTGGTAACCGGGTATTCAACTTCCACAGTTTCGCCCAACTTCGTACGAAACCTCACCAGCGGCACTTTCAAGCCGGCTTCTCCAACCACGTCGCTAAACCCCACAATTTCTCCGCTTACCTGGATACCGCCAGCCAATAACCGCCTCCTTTTCCTGAGCTTGCGAAGGCCGTCCACAATGAAACCAAATCCTGTAGCCAGTAAAAAAATGCCTATTATTTCGTCCCGGGCAAGCCACTCTTTGAGATGGTTAAAAAACTCCATGCTAATAAATAAGAAATAAATATTCACTCCTGCGGCATGATGCACGCGATCCTGAAAGGCATTTTTACCGGTACGGCTATACCCTTGCACCGGCCGGGCTTCCAGCGGGGCATTATTTTCAGGATGCGGATCACCTCTTTATCCAGCTTCGTATATTTTTCCGGAGATTTACCCGGGATAATAACATCTGCCAGTTCCCCGTTTGCCTGTACGATCAACTGAAGAGAAAGGGAACCCTGCGGAGAATCGTCGTCTTTCGGATATTTCAGGTTGCCCAGCATGTGTTTGCTAATCGCAGCATCCCCACCGGGAAACTGCGGCCATTCATCTACGAAAGTATACACCCGTTGTTTTATCCCGGCTTCATAGGCATTGGGACAATCCGGCGGTACCGGGCGGCATAACAAGAGTGAAAGCAGCAAAGCGATCATAGGCAGCGGCGGTTTATTCCAGCCTTCCGAAGGCGAATATATTGAAAAAAGGCCATCCCGGTCCCCGGAACAGCCCTTTTATACAGACAAAAACTCTTCTCAATATATCTTGTTCAGCGCATCCACATACGCGTGCACGCTCGCGTTCACGATGTCTGTGGAATAACCGAAACCGTAATAGGATTTGCCGCCGTGGTGCACGCGCATATTCACTTTGCTCACGTCTTCGCTGCCGCCGCGCATTGCCTGGATGCTGAACTCATCGATGGTGATGTCGTCCTGGATGATGTTGTGGATGGCATTGATAGTGGCATTCACAGGGCCGTTGCCCGCGGAGCTGGCTTCTTTTTCTTCGCCGTTGATGCGCAGCTTCACGGTGGCCATCGGGCGCAGCGGGTCGCCGCATACTACCTGCAGCAGCGTTACCTTGATGCCTTTATCATCGTAGTGGTTGGCGTCTCCGTCTCCCATCAGCGTCAGCAGGTCGTGGTCCGTGATCTCTTTTTTGGTGTCGGCCATTTCGAGGAAACGGGCGTACACTTCGTCAAGATTGATCTTATCGATCTTGTAGCCGAGGCGCTCCAGGTGATGTTTGAGCGCATGGCGGCCGCTGCGTGCGGTGAGAATGATGGAATTGGATTGCAGGCCGATGTCTTCGGGATTCAATATCTCATAGTTCTCGCGGTGCTTCAGCACACCGTCCTGGTGGATGCCGGAGCTGTGCGCGAATGCGTTGCGGCCCACGATCGCCTTGTTGGGCTGCACGGGCATACGCATCATGTTAGACACGAGGTTGCTGATCTCGTATATTTTTTTGCTGTTGATGCCTGTGGTGTAACCCAGCGCATGGTGCGTTTTGAGGATCATCGCCACTTCTTCGAGGGAAGTGTTGCCGGCCCTTTCGCCGATGCCGTTGATGGTGCATTCCACCTGGCGCGCACCGTTCATAACGCCTGCAATGGTGTTGGCAGTGGCAAGGCCGAGGTCGTTGTGGCAGTGCACGGAGATGATCGCTTTATCGATGTTGGACACATGGTCCATCAGGTATTTGATCTTCGCGCCATATTGTTCGGGCAGGCAGTAGCCGTTGGTGTCAGGTATGTTCACCACGGTGGCGCCTGCGGCGATCACCGCTTCGATCATCTGCGCAAGATATGCATTGTCCGCACGGCCGGCGTCTTCCGCATAAAATTCAATATCGTCCACGAACTTGCGGGCATATTTCACGGCTTCCACGGCACGCTCCAGGATAGCTTCGCGGGTAGAGTTGAATTTGTATTTGATATGCATGTCCGACGAGCCGATGCCGGTGTGGATGCGTTTGCGTTTGGCGTATTTCAGCGCTGCTGCTGCCGCGTCGATGTCTGCAGTATTGGCGCGTGTGAGCGCGCAGATCACCGGCTCGGATACGGCTTTGGATATCTCCACCACGCTCTGGAAATCGCCGGGGCTGGAAATGGGGAACCCTGCTTCGATCACATCCACGCCAAGGGCTTCCAGCTCTTTGGCGACTATGATCTTTTCGACGGTGGTGAGCTGGCAGCCCGGCACTTGCTCGCCGTCGCGGAGGGTGGTATCAAAAACGTAAACACGGTTATTATCCATGACGATCAGTTTGTAGGTTAGTTAAGGTTTTTCAGTACCTGCGTGCCCATGGCGTCGGTGCCCAGCACGAAGTCGTTGGGTGTATGTTTGTTCGCAATATCCATTGTCCGGTAACCCTGGCGCAGGGTGGCATCTACTGCACGTATCACGCGCTGGGATTCTTCCTTAAGGCCAAACGAAATGTCCAGCAGCAAAGCGGCGCTCAGGATGGAGGCCAGCGGGTTGGCGATCCCTTTTCCGGCAATGTCGTGGGCGGAACCGTGAATGGGTTCGTAGAAACCAACGGAGTCGCCTACGGAAGCAGAGGCCAGCATACCCATGGAACCCGCTATCTGGCTGGCTTCATCGGTAAGGATGTCTCCGAACAGGTTGCCGGTCACCACCACGTCAAAACGTTTCGGGTCTTTGATGAGCTGCATCGCGGCATTGTCTATGAACATATGTTCGGTTACAACGTCAGGGTATTCTTTCTCCAGGCTCTGCACTACTTCACGCCACAGGCGGGAAGCTTCCAGCACATTGGCCTTGTCTACGGAGCAAAGCTTCTTTTTGCGGGTGCGCGCGGC
>CBFHAF010000474.1:0-4414 GCA_965653435.1 uncultured Chitinophaga sp. | reverse complement strand
TTCCATCAGCCACTACCTGGCCCAGGATACCACCGACCTGTTCAATCACCCGCTTGTCCGCGGCGAGCTGCGCTTTCAGCAACAGCTGACCGAACGCCTGGCCTCAGGGCCGGCGCCAACCACCAGCGACAAACGGCTATTCCGCCCTTTGATATCATAAAGGAACCACCCCGAATCAACGATCCGAAGGCCGGCAGGAGTAAACATTTCTTTGTAAATTTAAGGACAGCTCCCCCTAAATTTCCGGTTTTCCGGATATCAGGCTGTTCCTGAAAGAAAATAATATTCCGTATTCATTCTTTAACCGGGCAAATGTTATGGAAAATTTAAACCAGCAAATGCTGGACGCAGCCCTGCAAGGCGACCTGGATGCAGTAACCAGGCTGGTTTCCCTGGGCGCCGACATCGATTACAACGACCAGTGGGGCAACTGCGCGGTTTTTTCCGCGGCATGGGAGGGGAATATCAAAGCGCTTGAACATTTCTGCAACTTAGGCGCGGCCCTGGAACTGGGCGATAAAAACCTGCTTTGCAATGCTGCCTACAATGCCCAGGTGGAATCGGTCAGATGGCTTTTACAAAATGGCGCGGACCCAAATTACACGCTGGAAACAGGTGAAAATGCCCTGCACTATACAATCTCCAGCACAGGCAAGATGCCGGAAAGAAATGAGATCGTTAAAATACTGGTCAATGCAGGAACTGTTGTAAATAAAAAAACGATACAAGGCAAATCCACACTTTGTTTCATGCGCGATGCATTTCTCAAAGGCGAAACTCCGCTGCACCGTGCTGCCGCTTACGGCGATGAGGAGATGGTGAAAACACTCTTGAAAGCCGGCGCAGATCCATCCGCGAAAGATGCCAACTGCGACACGCCCATTTCCTGGGGAAGCTGGCACCTGCGCCCGTCCAATGTGCTGGGATTATTACTTTATGGCAATGTTCCCGGCTTGTCCGGGTTCCCCAACCCAAACCAGGGCGAATAAACTTGGTTCCGCCTGCGTTGTTGCTTTTTGGCCTTTTACGGCGGGCTTAAAAAAATAAAAATAAAAAGGTAATTTAAGGCCCGTATAAACGTATCATCATCCAAACATTCGGGCACCAGTTCTTTATGAAAAACATCTTCCTGATCGCATTTACTTTTATCCTGCTTGGATATGGCTGTTCAAAATCAGACAACAAACCCGGCGGTTCCTATTCGAATGACCGCAGCGCGGGCGCTTCCGCCAACGACCTGCTGAGCGGCGCCCGTTATACGTCACTGAAGATAGAGATCCAGTATATGCCCGGATTTCAGCCCGATGCCGCCGCCATCAATCATCTTACCGGATTCCTCACCGCCCGTTTGAACAAACCCGGCGGCATACAGGTAGTGCAGAAACAAATTGCCGCCGCCGGCAGCGTATTGTCGGCGCAGGATGTGCTTAATATTGAAAAACAGAACAGGACCGTCTATACCAGCGGTACCCAGCTGGGTGCATATTTCCTCTTTACGAACGGCAGCTATACCCAGAATAACGTGCTGGGAATCGCTTACCGGAACACATCCATGTGCCTGTTCGGGAAAACCATCCACGATAATTCCGGCGGCGTGGGCCAGGCCAGCAGAACGAAGCTGGAAGCCACCGTGCTGGAACATGAGTTCGGGCACATACTCGGCCTGGTGAATATCGGCAGCGCCATGCAAACCCCTCACCAGGATACGCCGCATGGAGCCCATTGCAATAACGAGGATTGCCTCATGCATTACGCGGCGGAAACCACCGATGCGCTTGGTTTCCTGCTGACGGGGAACATTCCTTCCCTGGACGCCAATTGCATCAGCGACCTGAAAGCCAATGGCGGCAAATAAAAAATAATACTCCGTACTATGGATACAAAATCCCTCAAGATAAACGTCACCGCGCCGGCAGGCGCAGTTTCAGCGAAGTATATGGCTCCGGACAAACCCAGGTGCATTTTTACGCTGGCTCACGGGGCCGGGGCAGGCATGGATCATTCGTTTATGGAAACGCTGGCCGGTGCTCTTGCAGAAGCTGGCATTGCCACCCTCCGTTTCAATTTTCCTTTTGCTGAATATAAAAAAGGCCGGCCGGACACCCCGGCAGTGGCCCACGCCACCATAGAAGCGGCCCTTGCAAAGGCGCGCGAACTAAATCCCGGGCTGCCGCTGTTTGCCGCCGGCAAATCCTTTGGAGGAAGAATGAGCTCACAGTACCTCGCAGCCCATCCCGGCAGCGGGGCCAGCGGCATTGTCTTCTATGGATTCCCTCTTCATCCTTCCGGCAAACCCTCCACCGAGCGGGCGGAGCACCTGAAAGAACTGAAGATACCCATGCTCTTTTTGCAGGGCAGCAAAGACGCCCTGGCCACCTGGGAGCTGATAGAACCGGTATGCAAATCTTTACGGAAGGCCACCCTGGTAAAGCTTGAAGGAGCAGACCATTCTTTCAAGGCAGGCAAAAAAGACATTATGTCTTTGCTGGTAGCCGAAACCAGTAAATGGGTAGAAAAAATCCTTAAATAAAAAAACGCAGCGCCCTTATCGGATCGCTGCGTTTTTTTTGAAGTGTTACTGCATTATCTCCATCCTCCTCCCAGGTCCCTGTATACATTCACTACGGCGTTCAGCTGCTGCTGCTTTGTTTCTATCAGCTCCAGCTTCGATTCCAGCGCATCCCGCTGCGTCATCAGCACTTCCAGGTAATCGGCCCTTGCAGACTTAAAGAGGTCGTTCGAAATATCAATGGAACGGGTGAGCGCGTCTACCTGCTGCGATTTCAACTCATAGCTCCTGCCCAGGTTGCCGATGTTGGAAAGTTGGGTGGAAACTTCCAGGTACGCATTTAAAATGGTACGCTCATAATTGTAGATAGCCTGCAACTGGCGTGAATTGGCATTGCTGAACTCGGCTTTGATCGCATTACGGTTGATCAGCGGTCCGGCCAGGTCTCCAGCCAGAGAATAAAGCAGCGACTCCGGTGATTTCACGAGGTAGCCGGGTTTGAATGCCTGGAACCCTACGCCGGCGGAAATGCCGAAGGAAGGATAAAATTCCGCGCGCGCCACCTTCACATCCAGCTTTGCAGCGGTTAATTCCAGCTCGGCCTTTTTGATGTCCGGGCGGTTGGCCAGTAACTGGGAAGGGATCCCGGCGCTGATGGCCTGCGGCAACAAGCTCAAAAAGTTTCCTTTGTCCCTGGTTATTTCCCGGGGATAACGGCCCAGCAGGAAATTGATCCTGTTCTCCGTTTCTTTGATCTTTTGCAGTATTTCAAACTCCAGGCTTTGCGACTTCAAAACTTCGGCCTGGAATTTCTGAACGGCCAGCTCGGTTGCCCGGGCGGCTTCTTTCTGCGTCTTCACAATATCAAGCGCATTCTTTTGCAGGCCTATGTTTTGTTTGACGATCGCGAACTGGTTATCCAGCGCCAGCAGTTCGTAATAAGAACCGGCCACTTCAGCTACCAGGTTGGTAAGCACAAAATTCCTGCCTTCCACCGTTGCCAGGTACCGGGCTACAGCGGCTTTCTTCGCGTTGCGCAACTTCTTCCAGATATCCACTTCCCAGTTCGCGTATGCTGCCACCGTGTAATCCGCCAGCGGGTCGGGCATTTCTTTGCCGGGCTCGATCTCTGTAGACGCATCGCCGGCGCCCTGGCTGGTGTAACGGCCTACCTTCTCTACGCCAACGCCCGCCTTTGCGCCAACCGTTGGCAGTATCGCACCTTTCCGGATACGGATATCATTCCTCGCGATCTCAATTTCCTGCAAGGTGATCATCAGTTCCTGGTTGTTCTTCAACGCCGTGTCTATCAGGTTCGCCAGGTCTTTATCCGTAAAAAAGCTCCGCCACTGTATCGCTGAAGCATTGGCCGTATCCTGGCCGTTGCCCCAGGATGCAGGCACTGCCTTGTTCTCCGCCCGCTGTGTAATGGCCGGCACCCCGCAGCTTGCCACGGCAAAACAAAGGGCCAGCGCTCCCGCGCAATGATGTATCCTGAATTTATACATTATGATCTATTTCTTCTGTTAGAGGATTTTCTTCTTCATCTTTCACCAGCATGCGCCTTTCCGCGATCTTCCCGAATATGTAGTACAGCCCCGGTATGATCAGCACGCCGAAAACAGTGCCGAACAGCATGCCGCCCGCCGCTGCGGTACCGATCGTCCTGTTGCCGATCTTGCCCGGCCCCGTGGCAAACACCAGCGGGATCAGGCCCGCGATAAATGCGAAAGAGGTCATCAGGATGGGGCGGAACCTTACCTTCGAACCTTCCAGCGCGGCGGCAAGCACCGTGGAGCCGGAGCGGTGTTTCTGCACGGCAAACTCCACGATCAATACCGCGTTCTTGCCCAGCAGACCGATCAGCATCACCATTGCCACCTGGGCATAGATATTGTTTTCCAG
>CBFHAF010000473.1:0-4419 GCA_965653435.1 uncultured Chitinophaga sp. | reverse complement strand
TTGATGCTTCCTCCGTTGAAAAAAATGTAAATTATTCAGAAAAATAGGGAAATGGATTTGCAGTTAACCCAATAACGACTACTTTGGCCGTTGAATGGGATAAGAATTCCTTCTTCCTCATTTAATCAGCAAAGGTAAACTAAAGACTTTAGAATGATCAAAATTCCGCCCTATCTTAAAAAAGGCGACCTGATAGGGATCACATGTCCCAGCAGCAAAATGGAACTTCAAGCCGCCGAATTCGCCGCCAGCGTGATCGGGTCCTGGGGCTTCCGGGTACACCTGGGCATTACCGTAGGCACCAGCTTTCATAACTTTTCCGCGCCGGACGAGCTGAGGCTGGAAGAATTGCAGGATATGATGGACGATCCCGGCATCAAGGCCATCGTGTTCGGCCGCGGGGGCTACGGCATGGTGTCTATCCTGGACCGCATCAATTTTTCCCGCTTCCGTAAAGATCCGAAATGGCTCTGCGGCTACAGCGACATCACCACCCTTCACGCCCATATACAGGAACGTTATAAGATCCCCACAATCCATTCCCTGATGTGCAGCGGCATTTCCGCTTCCACGAAGGATAATGCGTACGTAGGCAGCCTGCGCGACGCGCTGCTGGGCAAACGCAGCAGGTATGAGACCGGTCCCCACGCCATGAACCGCAAGGGCAAGGCCACCGGTAAGCTGGTGGGCGGCAACCTTACGCTGCTGGCCAATTTATCCGGCTCCGTTTCACAGCCCGATACCAAAGGGAAGATACTGGTGCTGGAAGACGTGGGCGAATACCGCTATAACGTGGACCGGATGATGTACAACCTTAAACGCGCGGGCTGGCTCAGCAAGCTGGCAGGGCTGGTGGTAGGCTCTTTCACGGAAGAACGTGAAACAGACACGCCTTTCGGGCAAACCGAATACGAGATCATCCGGAACATGGTGCAGGAGTATGACTACCCGGTGTGTTACGGCTTCCCCGTAGGCCACCAGGAAGCTAATTATGCGCTGAAGCTGGGCATTCCGCACGAGCTGAAAGTAAGCGACAAAGGCGTGAGCCTCAAGGAAATAAAGGGATAAGCACCCTCCGGCACATACGCAGACATGAGGGAATGTTGACCCGGGATCACAATTTCAGCAAAGAATCCAGCTTGGCCTGGAACAGCGGGTATTCGTGCAGGTTATTATGTTTGCCGCCTTTGATGGTAAACAGGGTATCTCCCGGTTTAAAACATTTATCCGCCAGCTTCTTCCCCGACGCATAAGGTACTGTTTCGTCTTTCGTGCCGTGAAACGCCGCTACCGGCGCCGTTACTTTCGGCAGGTATTCGTTGGCGGGCAGCTTGAAGTCGAGCATAAGGCTGTGGGGGTAGATGGGGATGGACGATGCTGCAACGTCTTCCAGGCTGTAGTAAGGCGTTTCCAGTATCAGCCTGCGGCAGTCGCGGATGGAGGCCAGCTGGGCCGCAATCCCCGTTCCCAGCGATTTTCCGTAGATAACGATCTGCCAGGGCGAAAAACGGCTGCGGGCCACTTTGTACATCAGCAAAGCATCTTCGTACAGCGCGGCTTCCGTTAACCGGCCGGTGCTTTTCCCGAATTCGCGGTAATCCATGATCAGCACGTCGTATCCATTGCGGGTGAATTCCGGCATGTATTGCGCGTAGCGGTTAATGTTGTGGGAATTGCCGTGAAAGTACAGCACCATGCCCCTCGGGCGCTCCGCTTTAAAGAGCACCGCGCTCAGCTTCACTTTTTTATTGACGGGAATGAGCAGCTCCTGGAAAGGGATATCGAATTTGTACTGGTAATTGGCGGGCAGCACTTCCGGGTGGAAGAGAAGCTTGTCCTGCACGAAATACAGCACCAGCCCTGCCCCCAGGTATATGCCAATGGCCCAGAGGGCTATTTTTTTCAGATTCTTCCGGAGGTCGGGCATTGGCATATCTTAACGTATTGTCTGTTTTAATCTTCCACGTCGGGCACCACTTCCAGCCCGTATTCCTCCGGCGTGAGCAGGCCGGTTTCTTTCACGGCGGCAATCTTCTCAGGATCGGCGGCAAGGTCCGTAACGGTGAACTGCTGGTGCAGGTAGTTGAACGTGTGCAGCTTGCCCGCAAGCCCCGGCACATCCGCCAGGTATTTGATGATCTCGTTCACCATCAGCAACGCGGTGGCGCCGTGCGTGGCGCCCATGGCCCCCGCGTCGAAATTGCGGAACTCGTCCAGCAGGTATTCGTTGCAGCGGTAGGAAGCCAGCGTGGGATTGTTATCGGGCTTCATGTTGAAACCGCCCCACCAGGCCGTCCAGTTATGCACTTCGCCGGTCACGAAAGGCTTGTCCAGCAAAATGCAGGCGTCGTTCACCACGAGGTGCGTGGCGCGGTGCTGCGAGCAGTCTACCACCAGGTCGAAACCGCTGAACACCTGCTTAGCGTTATCGGGCCTTATCTGTATGAGGAATGGGTAATGCTTGTTCCAGGGATTCAGCGAAAAGAGCCTGCTGGCGGCCATTTTGGCTTTGTGTTTACGCAGGTCCTGCATATTGTATAGGGGCTGGCGGTGAAGGTCCTGTTCGAGTATCACCCCGTAATCCGCTATGCCTATTACGCCCACGCCTGCCGCGCTGAGGTATTGTATCACCGGGCTGCCGAGGCCACCGGCGCCTATCACCAATATCCGGCTCTTCTTCAGCTTTTCCTGCAGCCCTATTCCCATGCCGGGCACCGCGATCGGGTGCTTGTATCTTTCCAGTTCTTTTTCTGACAACATTCTGCTTTCTGTTACTCGTTTGCAAAGATAGCCTACTCCTGCGGAAACTCCATCGTGAAGCGGCTTCCCTTCCCCAAAATACTTTCCACCTTGATGCGGCCCTTATGTGCGTCAACGATGGCTTTCACATAAGTGAGCCCCAGACCGAAGCCTTTTACGTTGTGCACATTGCCGGTATGCGCGCGGTAGAATTTTTCAAATATGCGCGATACGGTATCCCTGCTCATGCCAATGCCGTTATCCGCAATGGAGATCACCAGGAATTTGCGTGTATTGGCGGTAGTGATGCGCACTTCGAGATTGTCTTTCGAGTATTTGATCGCGTTGTCGAGCAGGTTGAAGATGAGGTTGGAAAAATGCACCTCGTCCGCTTTTATGATAGGCTGGATGGCGTTCAGCTGCAGGTCTACCTTGCCGTTCTTTCCTTCCAGCTGCAGCTGCAGGTTCTCCACGGTGCTGTTGATCAGCTGGTGAACGTCTATCGGCTGCAGGTTGAGCGTAAGCTCCTCCTTCTCCATCAGCGCTGAATTCAGGATGGATTCCACCTGCTTGTTCATGCGTTTGTTCTCTTCCTTGATGATGCCGGAGAAGTAACGGATCTTATCCTTATTGTCCATCACGCGCTCGTTGCCGATGGCGTCTATCGCGAGGGATATCGTGGCCAGCGGGGTTTTCAGCTCGTGGGTCATGTTGTTGATGAAGTCGCTTTTGATCTCGGACAATTTCTTCTGCCCCAGCATGGTGCGGATGGTGAGCGCAAATGCGGTCACAATGATGGCGGTGAACAGGATGCCGCCGAAGATCATCCAGCCGAGGGATTTGAACACGGTGAGGCTGCTCTGCGGCACGAATACGTGCAGCACCTCAAAGGCGGGCGAGTTGATATTCTCCGCCAGCGGAACGATGATCTCCTGGTATAATGCGGAGTCCGTTTCGCGTTTGTTCAGCCGTTCGATGAAGCTGGGGGAATACAACTGGATGAGCGCGTTGCGCACGATGCCGAATTCGAACACGGTATCGAGCTTGCGCTCCTTCATGGCCTTGATGAGCAGGCGCGACACTTCCGTTCCTTCAAACTGCGCGCTCACGGGGATGGTCGGCTTAATGATATCGTCTGTGATAGGCTCCAGCGTGAGGCGGTTGGAAGCGCCGTCCTGCTTGAAGCGGTCTATCTTGATACGTGCGATGGGCGCGAGGGAACGGGTCATCAGCTCGTTGCGGACCGACTCTACGGCGTCCACCATTTTTTGTTCCTTTTCTTCCTTTTTGATGTGGGCGGCATTCAGGATCCAGCTGTACTGGATGTAAATGATTCCCAGGAGGGATAAGGTGATCAATGCAATTATGACAGGAAATATCTTCTTTAACGGCAGCATGTTACGGATCCTATAAAACGCTAAATATAGCGAATTTCCCGGCGGGGGAAACTATTTGCTATAGCAACTATGATACAAAATTAAACCGCGAAAAGCCACATCTGTAGGGATGTATGATAAAAAATATCACTTTAACGTAATTTTAACGCAGAATTTATGCTGTAATTATTGGCAGTCCCCTTATCTTTGCATTGTTATCTGGTACCAAATTTGATACTGATAACATATAAAAAAGCGAATAAACTTTCTACATACATCGACGTGGATTCGTTCCATAAGCGAT
>CBFHAF010000472.1:0-4426 GCA_965653435.1 uncultured Chitinophaga sp. | reverse complement strand
GAAAGCCGTCTTTAATAAGGAACCGTGTGTAAATCACGGGCTGTCGCGCAACTGTAAGTAACGCACCTGAATCATTGCCACCGATGTTCATTGCCCCCGACCTGAACGGGGTGAGAAGAACGGTAATGATGTTACGAGCCAGGATACTTGCCCCGCTGTGTAAGACAAATGCTTTCGCGATTAGAAGCAGCAGTCGGGAACGGATGGGCATGTCCCGTCGTGCCTTTTCATTCCTTATCTTCTACACAATCCTGAAAGCGTACCGGAAACTGTAAGGAGCATTAATGCACATTAATGTTTTAACCAAAAAGTTTTATGCGTATGCTTAAACACAGCCTCGGCTACCCGCGCATGGGAGCCCAAAGACAGCTTAAAAAAGCCTGTGAGAATTACTGGCTGGGCCGCACCGGCCGCAGCGAACTGTTCCTGGCCGCCAAACGGTTGCAGGAAGAGCACTGGCAACTGCAACAGGCAGCCGGCATGGACCTCGTGCCCTGCAACGATTTCAGTTTCTATGATCATGTGCTGGACATGACCCTGCTGCTCGGCGCCGTGCCCGACCGCTATGCGCCCGTGGTGACGGACGTAGCGGAAAATGCCGAGATCGATCTTTATTTCGCCATGGCCCGCGGCTACCAGCAGCATGGGCTGGACATTACCGCCATGGAAATGACCAAGTGGTTCGACACCAATTACCATTACATTGTGCCGGAATTCAAAAAAGACCAGCAATTCCGCCTGCTGAGCAACAAAGTATTCAATGCGTTCGACGCCGCGCGCCATACGCTGAACGTCCTGCCCAAGCCCGTGCTTACCGGCCCGGTATCGTATCTTTTATTAGGGAAAGAAAAAGAAAGCGGCTTCCACCGCATTGAGCTGCTGCGCAACCTGCTTCCCGTTTACATCAGCGCGCTGCAAAAGCTGCAGGCGCAAGGCGCGGAATGGGTGCAGCTGGACGAGCCTTTCCTGGCCATGGACCTCCGCGAAGAAGAAAAAGCCGCCTACCGGTATGCTTATGCCGAGATCCGCAAACAATGCAAAGGCCTCAAACTGATGGTAGCAACTTACTTTGAAGGGCTGCGCGACAACGTGGAACTGGCCGCCGGCCTGCCCGTCTGCTGCCTGCACCTGGACCTCGTAAGGGC
Organism: uncultured Chitinophaga sp.; assembly: GCA_965653435.1. GTDB lineage: Bacteria > Bacteroidota > Bacteroidia > Chitinophagales > Chitinophagaceae > Chitinophaga. The sequence continues at coordinate 3,281 of CBFHAF010000472.1, read as the reverse complement.
GCCGCAGCAGCTGGATGAACTGCTGCCCCTGCTTCCTCCGAAAACCTCCCTGTCCTTAGGTTTGATAGACGGCCGCAATATCTGGAAAAATAATTACGACATATCGTTGCCGCACATACGAAAAGCCGTTGATGCGCTGGGTGAGGACCGGGTGATGATAGCGCCCTCCTGCTCGCTGCTGCATACGCCGGCGGATCTCGACCTGGAAACGGCGCTTGACGCCGAGATGAGATCCTGGATGGCATTCGCGAAACAGAAGCTGGAAGAAGTGACCGCGCTGGACGCGATTTTCCACGGCAACAACAGCCTGCTGGAACTGAACCGCACAGCCATCGCAGAAAGAAACGCATCCGGACGGATCCACAAGCCTGCTGTAAAAGACCGCACAGCGGGCATTACGGACGGCGACGCCCGGAGGCAAAGCCCTTTTGACCAGCGCCAGCAGTTGCAGGCCGCGCGCTTCAACCTGCCTTTATTCCCCACTACCACTATCGGCTCGTTCCCCCAAACGGACGATATCCGGCAGTTGCGGGCGCAGTGGCGGAAAGGAGGGCTTCCTGCGGAACAATACGAAGCCGCCCTGGAACAGGCTACAATGAACGCCATCAGGCTGCAGGAAGAACTGGGGCTTGACGTATTGGTGCACGGCGAATTTGAAAGGAACGACATGGTCGAGTATTTCGGGGAAATGCTGGATGGCTTCGCCTTCACTCAAAACGGCTGGGTACAGAGCTACGGCAGCCGCTGCGTGAAGCCCCCGGTGATCTATGGCGACGTAAGCCGCCCCGCGGATATGACCCTCCGCTGGACGAAGTTCGCGCAATCCTGCACTGCCTTGCCCATGAAAGCCATGCTCACAGGGCCGGTCACTATCCTGCAATGGTCGTTTGTACGTAATGACCAGCCGCGGTCTGTTACAGCCAGCCAGATAGCGCTTGCCATACGCGACGAAGCCGTGGCATTGGAAAACGCCGGCATCGGCATTATCCAGGTGGATGAGCCGGCCATCCGGGAAGGATTGCCGTTACGGAAAGCAGACCGTGAGGCATACCTGGAATGGGCCGTGAAAGCCTTCAGGGTAGCGGTTTGCGGCGTAAAGGACGATACGCAGGTGCATACGCACATGTGCTACAGCGAATTCAACGACATCATTGCGCACATTGCGGCGATGGATGCGGATGTGATCACGATAGAAACATCGCGGTCGCAGATGGAACTGCTGGAGGCATTTGCAGATTTTAAATACCCGAACGAGATCGGCCCCGGTGTATATGATATTCATTCACCACGTGTGCCTGGTGTGGAGGAGATGGTGCAGCTGCTGCAAAAAGCGGCGGAGCTGCTGCCCTTGCGCAACCTCTGGGTGAACCCGGACTGCGGGCTCAAAACCCGCAAGTGGCCGGAAACAAAAGCGGCGCTTGAGAACATGGTGGCTGCCGCACGGGAGGCAAGAGTAAGGATCACGTCCAACGTGCCCGCATAGACCGAAGCCGCCCCGCGCCTGCAAACGGGGCTGGGGCGGCTTCCTTAAAAAGCGCCGGGCCCGATCTTGCCAATACTGGTAAGGTCAGGCCCGGTGTTATTTGTGGATACGCTTTATTTTTTCTCCAGCATACGCCATACCAGTGCGGCTGCGATGCCTCCCACAATGGGCGCCACCACGAAAAGCCAGAGCTGTGCCATGGCCTTGCCGCCGGCAAAAAGTGCGGGGCCGAAGCTCCTTGCAGGGTTCACGGACGTACCGGTGATGGGGATAGCCACCATGTGGATAAGCGTGAGCGTTAACCCGATGGCCATACCGGCCATAGCTCCGTTGCCCCATTTACCGGTGCTGCCGAAGATCACGAAAAGGAAGAGGAACGTGAGTACAGCTTCGGCAATGAATGCGGAAGCGGTGTTGTAGCCCGCTCCATAACCTTCACCCCAGCCGTTGGAGCCCAATGCCCATTCGCCGGGCGCCCAGCCGCTCAAACCATTTTGTATGCAATACAATACGGCCGCGCCCAGCACAGCGCCGATCAGCTGGGAAATAATGTAACCCACGGCTTCGCCGCCTTTGATCTTACCAGCTACCAGCATCGCGATGGTAATAGCGGGGTTGATATGGCAGCCTGATATGCCGCCGATCGCGTAACACATCGCCAGAACCGCAAGCCCGAAGGCGAATGCGATACCCAGGATGCCTATCCCCGCAGGGCCGGTAAGCGAAACGCCGGACACAACCGCCGCGCCGCAACCAAATAATACCAGGGCAAAGGTGCCAACCAGTTCTGCAAAATACTTCGTGGATGATTTAATTTCCATAAGGTTCAGGTTTTGAGCTATAAACAAATTAAAAGTACTTATTGTTGTTTAAGGGAACAAAATAGAAAAAGGGCCGGTATTATTCCGGCCCTTCTTTTTTTGAAATGATATATGCTCAGTACCTGATATTGAAATATTTTTCAACCGCACCAGCATCCCGGACGTCTACAGGAAGTTGCCGGACTGTTCGCAGGTTAGTGGTGGATGTGGCTTCCACGAGAATGATCTTCGCATCGAAGGACGCGGTTTCCAGCCAGTTACGGTCATCCACGGGTGTGTCCAGTACGCCTACGATCTGGGCGTTGTCGATCATCAGCCTGGAATCGAAAAGCAGCGTGCTTTGGCCGCCGGCCGGTTCCTGGCGGATCTGGGGCAGCTGGGAAAGCTTCCATTCATTGGTAGCCCCCGCTTTGCGGAGGTATATGAGCACAATGCCATTGGGTGCGATGGCCTGGTACCGGTCCGGCCGCAGGTTGCGCACGGCAGTGAAAATGAAGTTGCCGGTGGCGGGATCAACGTTGCGAAGCGTGGGGGCTGCCATTACCTGGTTGGTGTAAATATAGCTCCAGGCATTGGCCGTGCCGTTCTGGCCGGGCGTGCCCTGGGGGCCTGGCTGGCCCTGCGGCCCTTGTTGCCCTTGTGGTCCCGCAGTGCCCTGCGGGCCTTCTTTTGAACATGAAATGGCGGTAGTTAACATAATGATGGCTGCCAGCAGCCGGGGAAGAATGGAGTGTTGCATGGTTCGTTGTGTTGGATTTGCGGGCGCAAAATTAAAAGCCAGTTGCTGCGGATAAATAGGTAGCGCACATGATTTATCTAAGTAGTGCTACGTAGCTTACGGGGATAACATCGTTTTTGTTTGTTTTATACAAGCATTGCTAATCCGGAAGGCAGGTTGTAATTTGTTGAAATGAAAGCTATTCTTATCGCATTCATCATGCCTTTCTCATTGGCGGCTTCCGCACAAAAAGTGCTGC
>CBFHAF010000471.1:0-4431 GCA_965653435.1 uncultured Chitinophaga sp. | reverse complement strand
AACTGACTTTAACATAATTTCTAATACTTTAAGGAAACGAATATATGTGTTTAATACGAATTATATTTATTATCGAACGGCAAAAAACTGAATTTGTTGCAGCTCCCCAAGCGTTACGGGCACTATTTCTTCACATGTTTATAAGTCGGGGCCGCCGGTTTTCAGGATGCGCATTTCTTTCGGGTAATAATTGTTGACACGGTTCTGCAGGATCTTGGCCCATCCCAGGTTTTTCCCATTGAAACGCATGAGGGTCCAGCCTTTTGCGGCATTGTCCAGCACAAGCTCGTCTTTGCGAAGATAACGCAAAGCCTGTTCCGGCGACAGTTCCAGGGAAGGAAGGCCGTCCGCAATGCAGGTGCTGAGCGCCAGCTGGTGGTCCGGCACCAGTTCCCGGGGCGTGAGCTGGCCTGCTTTCACGCCGGCTTTCCGGATGTAGGATTGTTTTTGCAGCAGCGGTATCTCTTTTGCCAGCGGCGCGGTAAGTACGATCGCTTCGCCGTTATGCGCCATCAGCGCCATTTCCCGCGCATCCTGCAGCCAGGGCTCCACCAGTTCCGCTTCTTTGCGCGGCAGGCTGCTGAAGCCCGCTTTGATCTTCGGAGGCGCAACAGGCGTTCCCGGTTTGCGGAAACAGGCGATAAAAAAACCTTCGCCTTTCACCTGGTCAGGATAAAAACGGTAACCCAATGCTTTATGTTGCGCGGAAGCGGTTTCCACGATATGCCATCCGGGCCGGAGCTGGAGGGGGATATTCTCCATGCCGAAATTTTCCACCAGCCAGTCAATGATCTGCTCATCTTCTTCTTCGGAATAGGAACAGGTGGAATAGATCAGCACGCCGCCGGGCTGCAGCGAGGGCAATGCATCCGCCAGGATCCTTTGCTGGCGCTGGCTGCAGAGGATCACATTATCGCGGCTCCATTCCTCCACTGCTTCGGGGTCGCGGCGGAAAAGGCCGGAGCCGGAGCAGGGCGCGTCCACCACCATCAGGTCGAAATAACCGGGGAGGCGGGAGAAATCGCGGGGATCGTTGTTCGTCACTACCACGTTTGCCGCGCCCCAGCGGGTGATGTTGTCCGCCAGCAGGGCCGCGCGGGTCTTGATCACTTCATTGGCCACCAGGATGCTGTCCGGGTGAAGCGCCCCTTGTATGAGCGTGCTTTTGCCGCCGGGTGCGGCACAAAGGTCCAGCGCCCTGAGCGGAACGCCGGTATCGATCACCTGCCGGATGGCTTCTTCCAGGAACATGGAAGAGGCTTCCTGCACGTAATAGGCGCCGGCATGAAAAAGCGGGTCGAAAGTAAAGGAAGGGCGGCGGGAAAGATAGTAACCGCTCAGGGCCCAGGGAACAGGCGATGTTTCCAGCTGCGGGAACACTGCGCTGACGTCCGTTATTTTCTGCGTTTGCAGCCTGATGGAAGTAATACGTTCAGGCGACTGATGCACCTGCAGGAATGCCTCTTCCCGGAAACCGGGAAGGCCCTGTAAACTATCGGTTAAAGCCCTGGGTAACGCTGACAATTTCTGTTTTTCCGCAAAGGTACAGTTTTATCAGTTTTTTGATTTGCGGGGCGGGGAGTTAAACATTCCGTGATCGTTATAATTTTTGAAAGGAATATCCGCCTGTTTTATACCAGGATAAGCCAACGTTTGCCGGAACCACCGTCATGCCGGAAGCAACGGAGAATTCATCCGGAAGGGCGCGGCGATTAAAGGCGATAATAGTGAGAAGCAATAATGGTTTTGTAAACGAACCCGTCATAGCGGGCAGTAGCGGGAATTTCCTGCAACGCGACAAACAAAGCCGCGTCATTGCTGGGAGGAGTGGGAATTTTGTACAGAACGCGATGAAGTATTCTTTGCATACCGGGCCGTCTCAATCGAACGCAGGAGATTGCTTCGTCGCCCCACTCACTTTGGCTCTGCTGCTCCTCGCAATGACGACGTTTCCTTGTTTCGTCGCTTACCTACTTTGGCTCCGCTCCTCCTCGCAATGACGATTTTTCCCTGCTTTGTCGCTTACTCACTTTGCTTCCGCTGCTCTTCGCAGTGATGATGCTCCTGTATCACAGCGCTTTCACCTCCGCCACCAGCTGCTGCAGCACGGATTTCGCGTCGCCGAAAAGCATGGATGTTTTGGGCTGGAAGAAAAGCTCGTTCTCGATGCCTGCGTATCCCGGTTTCATGCTGCGTTTGTTCACGATCACCATTTTGGCCAGTTCCACTTCGAGGATGGGCATGCCATAAATGGGGCTGGCAGGATCGTTCTTCGCGGCGGGGTTCACCACGTCATTTGCGCCCAGCACCAGCACGGCATCCGTGTTGGCCATCGCGGCGTTGGCCTGTTCCATTTCTTCGAGCTTTTCATAAGGCACGTCCGCTTCGGCCAGCAATACGTTCATATGCCCCGGCATGCGGCCGGCAACGGGATGGATGGCATAATTCACTTCCACTCCGCGGTCTTCCAGCAGTTTTTCCAGTTCGTGGCATACGTGCTGCGCCTGCGCTACCGCCAGGCCGTAACCCGGCACGATCATCACTTTGCTGGCATAACGCAATACCACGGCGGCATCGGAAATACTGATCTCCTTGTAGTTCCCGTATTCCTTCGCCGCGCCGCCTCCCGCGGCGGTAGCGCCGAAAGAGCCGATCAGCACGTTCTTCAGCGAACGGTTCATGGCCTTGCACATGAGGATGGTAAGGATGGTGCCCGCGGAGCCTACAAGAATACCGCCGGTGAGCATCACCGGGTTATTGTACAGGAAACCGCCGCAGGCGGCGGCCACACCGGTGAAAGAATTCAGCAGCGAGATCACCACCGGCATGTCTGCCCCGCCAATGGGCATCACGAACAGGATACCGTAAGCGATGGACAAGGCAAGAATGATATAAAAACCCGCGCTCAGGCCAGCCAGTGCGCCGCCCGAGTTGAGGTGGATGGAAGAATTGTTGATCTCAAGGTTAAAAGAAACATCGGAATTACTGGTCTGATGCGCGGATACCAGCAACCAGACCATCAGGATAACGATAACACCCAGTACCAGCAGGTTAACGATATGCTGGCCTTTGAACGCGAAGTCCCTGATCTTTCCGTTCAGCTTGCCCCAGGCGATCACGCTGCCCGCGAAGGACACGCTGCCGATAATGAGCCCGAGCAATATCACCAGCAATTTGCCGGTCACGTTCGTAAACGCGTCGAATTCCGCGCCGGAGATCAGCGCTTTGAAACCCGCCACCACATTTACTTCCGCTCCGCCATGCACCAAATGATTGAATTCTACAATGGATATCAGCATTGCGCAAGCGCCGCCCATGCCGTTGAACATGCTCACCATTTCAGGCATGGCTGTCATTTTCACCTTCTTCGCCGCCAGCACGCCGATCACGGAGCCGATCAGAAGCCCTCCGAATATCCAGCCGTAATTCCCCAGCTTCTGCCCGTTCTCTTCGTACAGGAAAATAGTTCCCACGATGGCAATGAACATACCCGCCGCGGCGATCAGATTGCCTTTCCGTGCGGATGCAGGGTTGCTGAGCATTTTCAGGCCGATGATGAATGTAACGGAACCGATCAGGTAAGCGATGGACAAAATTGAAGGCCAGATACCGGTGGTAGTTGAATCCATATGATTATTTCTTCTTTTTAAACATTTCCAGCATACGGTCCGTTACCACGAACCCGCCCACGACGTTCAGCGTTCCGAGGATCACCGCCAGGAAACCCAGGATCAGCGCCAGGTAATTGTCTGATTCCGCTTTTCCCATCACGATGATGGCTCCGATGATCACCACGCCGTGTATCGCGTTGGCGCCGCTCATCAGCGGGGTATGCAGCACGGAAGGCACGCGGCCGATCACTTCGATCCCCAGGAAAATGGACAGTATGACGATATACACCATCTCGATGTGCAGTTGTAAAAAATCCAGTACTGCGGTCATATTCACGTATTTAGTTAGTTGAAGATCTATACGGCGGCGGGTTGCAGCTGTTTCACCCGTTCATTCACGATCCCGCCGTTATGCACGATGCAGGTGCCTTTCACCAGGTCGTCCTCGAAATTCAGGTGCAGCCCTCCTTCTTTGGTCAGGATCAGCTTCAGGAAATTCAGCACGTTGCGGGCGTAGAGCTTGCTGGCGTCTGCGGGCGCGGTCGCTGCCAGGTCTGAGTTACCGATGATGGTAACGCCGTTGTGCACCACCGTGTCCGCATCTTTCGTCAGTTCCGTATTGCCCCCGGTAGCGGCGGCAAGGTCTATGATCACGGAGCCTGTGCGCATGGCTTCCAGCATTGTTTTGGTAATAAGTACGGGCGCCGGCTTGCCGGGTATCTGCGCGGTGGTGATAACGATATCCGCCTTCGCCGCGCTTTCCGCGATCTTCGCCGTTTGTTTCGCCTGGTAGTCTGCCGACTGCTCCACTGCATAACCG
>CBFHAF010000470.1:0-4449 GCA_965653435.1 uncultured Chitinophaga sp. | reverse complement strand
GGTTTATTCCGTCCACTTCGATAGGCGGCTTTAACGCATTGCCGATGGAAAACCCGCCGCCGGGCAACAACACGGCTTTGGGTCAAACGACGGTGAACAATGATTATTCCTGGCTGAATGAAAATACGCTTACCTACCAGCAACGATTTGGCGGGGAACATTCATTGGGCTTGTTAGGCGGTTTTACCATCCAGCGGTCCACAGGTTTTTCCAGCGATATGGTCGGCCGCGATTTCCCGGATAACAGTGTCACCTATTTAAGCGCTGCCACGCGTTTTACGACCAATACCTCCAGCTTTAACGCCTGGACGATGGCGTCGTTCCTGGGCAGGTTGAACTATAGTTATAAAGACCGCTACCTTTTGCAGGCTACTATAAGGAGAGACGGATCCTCCCGTTTCGGTGACCGGAACAAATGGGGTACTTTCCCTTCCGTTGGCGCAGGCTGGATCGCCAGCGATGAGCCTTTCCTCAGGAACGTGCCACACCTGAGCTTGCTGAAACTACGTGCCACCTTCGGTTTAACCGGTATGAACGAGATCGGCAACTATACCACCATAGCAGGCATCGGTAATGCTAATTATACTTTTTCCGGCAGCCTTGCCCCCGGGAAAGTGCAAAACAGCCTGGGCAACCAGGGCCTGGCGTGGGAGCGTAACCGGCAGCTTGATATCGGCATTGACCTGGGATTGTTCAACGACCGGATCAATGTGTCGTACGATTATTATAACAAACTCACGGAAGGGCTGTTATTTGTACTGCCTGTTCCGCAATCTTCCGGTTTTTCAACCGTGCAGGACAACCTGGGCGATATCAGGCAATGGGGGCATGAGGTGGTTGTCAGCACCAGGAACATGACGGGAAAGCTCAAATGGAACACGGACTTTAATATTTCGTTTAACAGGAACATTGTTAAACGGATCGGCCTGAATAATATTTCGTTTGCTGATCAGCCCACCACGACACTATCCGAATTCACCGATTACCGGACGTTGGTTGGCAAGCCTGTCGGCCAGTTTTACGGCTATATATTTGACGGCATCTTCAAAAATCAGGCGGAAGCCGATGCCGGGCCTAAATACTACGGAACGGGCTCCACGACATTGTCACAGGCGGGAACGGTGAGATTTAAAGATCTGAATGGCGACGGGAAGATCACTTTCCCCGATGATCAAACCGTGATAGGAGACCCCAATCCCAAATTTATATTTGGTCTCAGCAATAGCTTTCAGTATAAAAACTTCGATCTGAATATCGCCGTATCCGGCACTTACGGCAACAAGCTGAAAAACGGCATGCAGGAAAGCACCTACAACCTGGATGGCGTGTTCAACGGGCCGCCGGAATTACTGGACCGCTGGCGTTCGGAGAGCGACCCCGGTAACGGGCGGGTGGCGCGTACTTTAGCGAACACGACAGCGGCCTACCGTACCGACAATACGCTGTTTATCCACAACGCCTCCCATCTTACCATCAACAATATCACGCTCGGATATATGCTGAAAAAATTCAGGACACCTTATATCAAGACCTTCAGGGTGTACGCGTCCGCACAAAACGCCTACATCTTCACCAGCTACCCGGGCAACCCCGAGGTGAGCTCCGGTGGCCTCGCGTTTGTGACACAGCAGGGGCAGGATTTTGGTGCCTATCCGCTGCAAAGAACATTTACGTTTGGACTGAACCTTGGCCTTTAAAAATCAGTAAAAATGAAAAAGATTTCCTGTTTAATACTAATCATACTGAGCCTGGTGGGGACTTCCTGTGAAAAATTCCTCTCCGAGCCCAATCCCAATAATATAACGTTGGGAAGTTACTTCAAAACCCAGAACGATTTCGATCTGGCCGTGAATGGCGCCTATGCCCAGCTGCGCGGGCTTTATAATAACAGGAGCGCCTGGATCATGGGCGAAATGCGTTCTGACAATACACACTACGATTATAAATCGTCCGACCAGGCGGTTGCGACCGTAAACCGTTATGCGGTCGCGGATTTCCTGGATGACAAATACAATAACCAGACGCCTGCAAAATGGAATTCCGGTTTTAACGCGATATCGGCGGTGAACGTGATCATAGATCATATCGACGATATTAAGCTGCCCGAGGCCAGCCGCAGCGCCATCCTGGGCCAGGCCAGGTTCATCCGCGCCCTGGTATATTTCGACCTGGTGCGTTATTACGGCGGGCTGCCCATCTATCAGCATGCGCCGCTCAGCCGTGAAGAGACCTATATCCCGCGTTCTTCCGTACAGGAAGTATATGACCTGATCATTGCCGATGCTATCGATGCCGCCGCCAAACTGAGCGCGCCGGCTTTCCCGCAAACCGGGCGTGCTACCAAAGGCGCGGCGCTGGCGCTGCTGGGCGACGTATATCTTACCCTGAAAAAGTATGACCTCGCTGAAAGTACCTTAAAACAGGTAACCGCCATGGGTTACACATTGTTCCCCAACTTTGCGGACGCCTTCCAGCTGGCTAACAAAAATGGCAGGGAATCCGTATTTGAGATACAGTTCAACACCGGGCTGGCCGTGCCTCAGGCGAACGTTGATGCCTCTGTCTACAATTTCCTGCCACGCATGGCCAATACTACGGTGGTGACGGGCATAAGCTTTAACAGCATCGCAACCGTAGGAGGGTTTAACACCCCTACGCAGGACCTGATCGGCGCATATGAAGCAGGCGACCTGCGGCTCGATGCATCTGTCGCTATTGCGGAAGGCACATTTAACGCTTCCGACGATTTTACGGCTACCGCGGTAAAATCACCGGTGAATTATACCCCGCCGGCAGGCAAAGTGGGCAGGCCGTTTCCCAGGAAGTTCCTGCATGCGCATACGATCGGCAACCAGACCAACGACAACTGGCCGGTCTACCGTTATTCCGAAGTGCTGCTGCTGCTGGCGGAAAGCCTGCATCAGCAGGGCAAATCAGCCGAGGCGTTGCTTTACCTGAATGCTGTAAGGGAACGGGCCTTTGGCGACGCTTCGCATAATATCACTACCACGGATCAGGCGGCATTGCAGGCGGCTATCTTAAAGGAAAGAAGGCTGGAACTGGCTTTTGAGAACAAACGCTGGCTGGACCTGGTGCGGACCGGCAATGCCATCACGGTAATGAATGCCTTTGGCATCGGGCAAAAAGCGCAATACAGCTACCTCCAGCCGGGAAGTTATAATGTTACCCAGAACCGGTTGCTGTTCCCGATACCTAATGCAGAGATCCTGCTGAATGATAAGCTTTCACAAAACCCGGGGTATTAACCAACATTCACAACGATGAAAAATATCCTGGGAAGAATATTACTGACAGGCGCTACTATCTCATGGGTTGTTTTTCAGATAGCCTGTAGTAAAAAGCCGGGAGCCGGCCCCGGGGATAACCCGCCTCCCGTACAGGCCCCCGAGCCCTATCCGGGGTTTCAGCTGGCGTTGACCAATAGCGCTTCCAAGCAGATAGAGCTATATGATCCGATGATCACAAACTGGAACTCCGGCGACGCGAAAAAATGGAGCTGGGGGCCGACAGCCTTGCTGGGCTTCAGCTCCAGCGAGATCAGCAGGTTTGGCGGCGGTACCGACTTTAAATTGCGGAAAATGAAAATATGGCAAAATGCCAGTTATGCCGTTGTCAGCGATAACAGCATGGCCGCTTTGATCGCCTGGCCATCGGGGCAGCGCGTATGGTCAAAAGTGATCACCGGCAACCTGCATTCGGCGGAGCTGCTTCCCAATGGCAATACCGCCCTGGCCGCTTCCGACGGGAATTGGATCAGGGTGTATGCTTCCTCGCAGGGAGCCGATAACAGTATATATGGAGAGTTCCCTTTGGGCGCGGCTCACGCTGTGCTGTGGGACCCGGTGGTGAATGGATTATGGGTTACCGGCCAGGACCTGTCCACCAATTCACACATCCTTACTGCCCTGGCCATTGGAGGATCAGACGCCTATCCCGAATTGACTGAGTTGAAACAGTACCGGGTCACATTACCTACCGCCTGGGGCCATGAAATAAGCGCGTATTACGGCAATAGTAACCTGTTGTGGGTAACTACCAACGGGGGAGAATATGTGTTCAATAAAACGGCAAAGACCTTTTCCGCATCTCCTACCAACCACCTCACCTTTGTAAAAGGTATGGGGAACCAGCCCAGCGGGCAGATCGTACTGGTGCGCCCCGACGCTAACAAAAATCCCCGCCCTGCGGTTAGCTGCTCGCTCAACAGCTGGTCTGCCAGCACGATCGATTTCTATACACCAGGCGGGCAATGGCAGGGATCAAGGATTGTAAACGGCGCCTGTTTTTATAAAGTAAAAGTAGTTTTCGACAATTATCAGTAATGCATTTTAACAAATATGTAAGAGAGGTTTTATTACCCAAACCATACCGGGTAATAAACACAAACCTGGCAACCGGCATGCTGGCTATGCAAAAAAGCTCCCGGCA
>CBFHAF010000469.1:0-4451 GCA_965653435.1 uncultured Chitinophaga sp. | reverse complement strand
CGGGCATTTTACGTCCGGGAAATACTTTGCGGGGTCGAAGCGGATGATGGACAGATATTCAGGTATCATGTACACCGAGGCCAGCATCGAAGTAAATTTTTCTTCTGTGTAAGCGTTTTTCAACATGGGATTGGCTGCATACTGCGCTTTAGCGTTCGCCACGATACGGGTTTTCAGCTTTGCGGTGTCCTGTTCCTCTGCAATGGCCGTGGCCATGGCGCGCTGCTCGGCTACTTTTACCTGCACCATGCTGTCTTTCATCCCCATATTCCGGTAAATGGCCTCTGTTTGAGCGAGTATCATCTGTACACCGTCCACACCGGGGCCGGCCAAAGACACCATGAATTTCACGGAAGGATCTTCTGCCGCCAGGATCAGCCCGATGGCCCCGCCTTCGCTGTGACCGATCACGCCCAGCTTCCCGGGATCCACCTGTTTATCCTGCCGCAGGAACGCCAGCGCAGCTTTGGCGTCGCGGGTAAGACCGGCGATATCCGCTCCGGCGGCTTTCCCGGTAGACCGCCCTACTCCCCGTTCGTCATATCGCAGCACGGTGAAGCCTTTCCCGCTCAGGTATTCCGCGATCGCTTTCAGCGGTTTATGCCCGAACACCGTGCCATCGCGGTCCGTAGCCCCGGAGCCGCCGATCAGCACGATAGCCGGGGCAGGTTCGTAAGTCTCCTGATAAGTGAGCGTACCGGCCAATGTGATGGAATCGGCGGTATTGTGGAACACAATTTCCCGGCTCTTGAAGGCCGGAATCGCATTATCCTGCGCAAATGAGGAGCAGTATAGGAAAATCAGCAATAGACAAAAGGCGGTCCGTTTCATGATCAGCTTTTTTTCAACCCGGTTTGTGCAGCTATCCATGCCTGAATATACGCAAGAACTTCGGTAGATATTGTCTCAGGCAACTGTCCATACTCAGATATTGTGCAGGATTTACATTGCTGAAAAAGATGATTGAGGCCGGGGAAGGCTTTTACCGTCACACTCCGGTTACCCGCCGCGGCCAGGCCTTCTTTCCACGCGCGAAGGTTGGGTGCGCAGGCAACATGCACATCTTTGCCGCCGTTTACAGCCAGGACGGGACAATGGATGCGGGGAAAATATTCAGCGGGGTCGTGCTGCAGCAGGGCTTTATAGTTGGGTGCGGTCAGCCTGCCCATGTAGTTTTTTATAAAATCCTCCCTACGCATGGCTTTCAGCGCCAGGCCGGAGCGGTCGTACCGGCTTCCGAAAAAAGCGTGCAGCTGCTTCCTTAATGCGCCGGTATCTGCTGCAGTCAGTACAATATGATTCGCGGAGTCCATCAGGACGTTCAACGCTTTCCTCTGCTCTGCCGTGAGGCCGGGGCTCATCAGCATGCGCTGTTCGCGGGCCATGGTAATGCCGTCCTGCGCCGGCCCGGCAAGGGATACAAAAAACGCTGCTTTCTTTTTGGCAGCGGCTATCTGCCCGATCATTGCGCCCTCGCTATGGCCCAATATGCCGATCTTATCCGGGTCTATCGCCGGTTCCTTCCGCAGAAAATCGATAGCGGCGACGGCATCGGATGCAAAATCACGCAGCACTGCCGTTTTGTAGGTCCCTGTAGACCGGAAGCAACCGCGGTCGTCGTACCGCAGCACGGCAATGCCACGCCGGGTAAGGTATTCCGCGATCACGAGAAAAATTTTCTTACCGGCTATGGTTTCGTCGCGGTCATGCGGGCCGCTGCCGGAGATGAGGATGACGGCGGGAACCGGGCGGGCGGATGCGGGCACGATCAGCGTACCGGACAACGTTACCTGCCCGTTACGTATGCTTACGTCCTGAAACGCTCCTTTGTGTTGGGCGTATGACGCAATGGGTAATAAAAGGAACAGGCATAGGACAGCCTTTCTGATCATAACGCAGGTTATTTCTTAAGAACGCCCAGCAGCAGCATTACCCATCCGGCAATAAAAGCCAGCCCGCCGATGGGTGTAATGGCGCCGATGCCGCGCAAGCCTACAGTGTCCGTCGCTTTCAGGAGGGTAAGCGCGTAAAGCGAGCCGGAGAACAGGAGGATGCCAATGAGGAAAAGCCGGCCGGCCCATACCAGCTGGGGCCCGGGCACATGCGCGTACAGGATGCCCACTGTCAGCAGGGCGAATACGTGGTAGAACTGGTAGGTAACACCTGTCTGGAAAGTGCTTACGGTTTCGGGTGGAACGAGCTCTTTCAGCTTATGCGCGCCAAATGCGCCAAGGATCACTGCCAGCGCGCCTAAAAGCGCCGCCCATATGAGAAATGTTTTATGCATGCGGGATCAGTTTATCAAAAGTTTCCAAAGATATCTCATCGTCGCTGATGATCACCTGACTTTGCTCATAAAAAGACTGTCTTTCCATTAATTTCTTTTCCGTGAAGGCGGTGAGGTCTTCCATGGAAAGGTCCTGTATCAGGGGCCGTTTGGCCTGTTTCCTTTGCAGGCGCTCCACCATTACGGGCACGGAAGGGTTCAGCCAGATGGTCACACCGGCGTTGTTCATGAAATCCATGGTATCGGAGAAGCAGGGCGTGCCGCCGCCGCAGGAGATCAGGAAGCGGTCGTTGTCCATGGCGAGCTCGCGCAGCACTTTGCCTTCCAGCTCCCGGAAATAAGATTCACCTTTTTCGGCGAAAATTTCGGCGACGGACATTCCTTCCCGCTCCACGATCACATCGTCCAGGTCGAAATACGGCAGGTTCCAGTGAATGGCCAGCTGTTTGCCCCAATAGGATTTACCGGCTCCCATAAAACCAAGCAGAAATACTTTCATGTGTTTTATTGTTTTCTTTCCCCCGCCGTCCAGGCCAGGCATAGGTTATCGTCCAGAATATATTGCAGGTCCAGGCAGGCGATCCGGTCGTCTTTCAGGAAATCGCAGGTGATGAAACCGGCGTTCTGAAAGGGAAAGGACTGCAGCTGCATGTTGGCTTTGAAGTCCAGCCCGCCCATGCCGTACCATTTGTAGACCGCTTCTTTGGCGCTCCAGCAGATGGTCTGGTGCGGGAGCTTCTGCGCGGGCGACATGAATTCCAGTTCCCGGGGGGCGAGGAATTTGTGCGCCACGCGGCCGATCTTCGGCTGCACGTTCTCAATATCAATGCCGACATGTTCCCGGGTGCTCACGATGGCGGCGGCATAATCGCCGCAATGCGAGATGGAAAAATAATAAGGATTTCCGGGAATATAAGGTTTTCTGCTTTCGAGGATGCGGATTTCGTTCACGGGGAGGTCCGGGAACAGCTGCAGGAGGAGATAGCGGCCTGCAAAATGCTGGAGGCGCTTGTGGGGGTGATGGACGTCGGGTTCTATGTTGACCGCGGACCGGAAAAACGCTTCTTCTTCACCAATTTTCCACACTCCCAGCTTCGTGGCGGTGTCAATTTGTATCGTTCGTATTAAAGCCATAAATTCGCCGCTATTAACCGCGAATTTAAACGGAAATACCCAACTGGCCTAAACCTAAACAAACCACATCATGATCTTGTCTGACAAAAGGATTTTAGAGGAAATTGAAAAAGGGACTATCGTGATCAGCCCTTACGACCGCAAATACCTGGGTACCAACTCCTACGACGTGCACCTGGGGAAGTACCTGGCTACTTATGCAGACAGGGTGCTGGATGCCCGCAGGCATAACGAGATCGTGCATTTCGAGATCCCGGACGAAGGTTTTGTGTTGCAGCCGAACACGCTTTACCTGGGCGTTACGCACGAATATACCGAGACCCATGCCCATGTGCCTTTCCTGGAAGGCAAAAGCAGCACGGGCCGCCTGGGTATCGACATTCATGCCACGGCCGGCAAGGGCGACGTCGGGTTCTGCAATACCTGGACGCTGGAGATCTCCTGCGCCCAACCCGTACGCATATACGCGGGCATGCCCATCGGCCAGCTGATCTATTTCGCGGTGGAAGGTGAAATTGAAACGTTCTACAATAAAAAAGGCAATGCGAAGTATAATGGCAGAACGGTGAGACCGGTGGAGAGTATGATGTGGAAGAATGAGTTTTAAAGGGCTTTCCTCCTGTTTTTTCGCTTTGCCTCTATCTGCCTGAAGGCGTCCATCATAGGCACAGCTTTGCTGGCAGAACGTTTCGCCTGGTCATACAGGCGGACATCCTCCAGTTCCTCTTTGTCTTTCACTAATTTTTTAAATGCCTTAATAGGCAGTACGACCGCTATTTTTTCCCGGCACCGTTGATGATGAAATGTATTTTCATTAAAAGGGTATTGTGGGCGCTAACGCTTGCCCATCATCAATTCTTTGGGTAAACCCCATTCTTTAATGGCCTGCCTGGCCGCTTCCGCCTTTTTGACGAAATATTCTTCCTTGCTGAAGTCCTTTACGGATTTACATACCCTGATATTATCGGTATTCATTGTCCTGACAGGGTCAGTATTCACAATTTTATCTTTTCCGGAGAATCGGTTAAGC